>JAYTWA010000393.1:0-14860 GCA_043743675.1 Sphingomonadales bacterium | reverse complement strand
AAGGAATATGTGGCGAAGCTGGTCGGCAAGGATGCGTCATCGGACCTTGCCGTATTGAAGATCGAAGCGCGCGGGTTGCCATTCGTGAAGTTCGGCGATTCGGCGCAGACGCGCGTTGGTGATTGGATTGTCGCGATCGGCAATCCGTTCGGCCTTGGCGGTTCAGTGACGGCGGGGATCGTCTCGGCGCTTCATCGCAATACCGGACAGGGCGGCGCCTATGACCGCTATATCCAGACTGACGCCGCCATCAACCGCGGCAATTCGGGCGGACCGATGTTTGACCTGAACGGCAATGTGATCGGTATCAATTCGGCGATTTTCTCACCCACCGGCGGCAATGTCGGCATTGGGTTTGCTATTCCTGCTGAACTGGCCAAGCCGATTGTCGATACGTTGCGCGGCGGTGCGCGGGTAAAGCGCGGTTATCTCGGCGTGCAAATCCAGCCGCTTGATGCTGATTCAGCCGAGGCGCTGGGCCTCGCCAAAAATCGCGGTGAATTGGTTGGTCGCGTCGAACCCGGACAGGGCGCAGCAAAAGCCGGGATTCAGCAGGGCGATGTCATTACCAAGGTCAACAATCGCGACGTTACGCCCGATCAGACATTATCCTATATTGTCTCGCAGCTGCCCATCGGGTCACGGATCCCGATCGAACTTGTCCGTGCCGGCAAGCAAATGGTTTTGACGGCGACACTCGCTGAACGCCCCACGGACGAACAAATTGCAAGCATATCGGGCGGCGATGCGGACATGAGTCCCGACACGGGCGGGAGCAGTGGCGCAAGCCCGACTCGGGATGCCTTGGGCCTTGCGGTTCAATCATTGACGCCGCCGATTGCAGCACGCCTTGGTGTGCCCGCCGGAACAAAGGGTCTTGTGATTGGCGCGCCGCCTGAACAATCAAGTGATGCCGCCGCGAAACAATTTCAGCCCGGCGATGTGATTTTGTCGGCAAACCAGCGTGCCGTGACGACGCCTGCCGAACTGAACACCATTGTGGCCGAGGCACAAGCAGCCGGACGCAGCAGTGTATTGCTGCAAATGCAACGCGGCGGCGGTCGCTCGGCTTATATTGCGGTGAAATTGAAGCGCAAATAGCCGACATCGCTCCCCTTTCAGGGGGCGGCATCTTGCGCTACGCGATTCTCCGAGTTGGAGGATCTGGCATGGCAGAAGACGGCATTTACATCGGTTCGGCAGCAGACGGCACGCGCCAGTCAATCAATCTGAAGCGCGCCAATCGCCATGGCCTGATCGCGGGTGCGACGGGCACAGGTAAGACAGTCACGCTGCAAGGAATCGTCGAGGGCTTTTCGGCCAATGGCGTGCCATGCTTTGTCGCCGATGTGAAAGGCGATTTGTCGGGGATGGCGATGGCCGGATCGCCGACGGGGAAACTCCACGAAATCTTTACCGCGCGCGCCGCTGAAATCGGTCAGACCGAATGGGCGTATAAGGATTGCCCGACGCAGTTCTGGGACTTGTTCGGGGTCAGCGGTCATCCGATCCGCACGACAGTGTCCGAAATGGGGCCGCTGCTGCTTGGGCGGTTGATGGATTTGAACGAAGTTCAAGAAGGTGTCCTGACCATTGCGTTCCATGTTGCGGACAAGGATGGGCTGCTGCTGCTTGATCTTGATGATTTACAAGCGATGCTGGTCAGCTGTGCCGAGCGGGCGGACGAACTGACCGTTACTTATGGTAATATATCGAAGCAGTCGGTGGGCACGATCCAGCGGTCGCTGCTCCAGCTGCGGTCACAGGGCGGCGAGCATTTCTTTGGTGAACCCGCACTTGACATGATGGATTTCATCAAGCTCGATGACGGCGGGCGCGGGGTGGTGAACATCCTTGCTGCTGATAAACTGATGGCCAGCCCCAAACTATATTCGACGTTTTTGTTGTGGCTCTTGTCCGAACTGTTCGAAAATCTTCCTGAAATTGGTGATCCGGACAAGCCGATCCTGTGTTTCTTTTTCGACGAAGCGCATCTGCTGTTCAACGATGCACCCAAGGCGCTCATTGAAAAGGTCGAACAAGTCGTCCGCCTGATCCGGTCCAAAGGGGTCGGCATTTATTTCATCACGCAAAACCCAATTGATATTCCCGACACCGTAGCGGGTCAGTTGAACAATCGGGTGCAGCACAAGCTGAACGCCTTTACCCCGCGCGACCAGGCGGCGGTGAAAGCTGCGGCGGAAACATTCCGTGCCAATCCCGGTGTCGATGTCGCAACCGTGATTACCGAGCTGAAAATCGGTGAGGCTTTGGTCTCACTGCTGCAGGCGGACGGTTCCCCGACACCGGTGGAGCGCACGCTCATCAAAGCGCCGTCGTCGCGTGTCGGCCCGCTGGATGCCAAGGAACGCGGCGTGATGATCGCGACCGATGCGATTGGCGATAAATATGACACGTTGATTGATCGCGAATCAGCTGAGGAAATCCTGAGCGCAAAATCAGGTGAAGCGTCAGCTGCGGCGGCGGAAGCCAAAGCTGAGGGCGATGCGGCCAAGGCAGCGGCAGTGCAAGCCAAGCTCGACGCGCAGACTGCCAAAGCGACGGCGCAGACCAATGCCATTGCCGCGCGTGAATTGGCGCGCACGCAAGCGGCTGATGCCAAGGCTGCGGCGGTGGCTGCGCGCGAGGCCGCAAAACCGACGTTTGCTGACAAGATGATGCGGACAGCCGCCAGTTCGGTGGCCAGCTCGGTTGGTCGGCAAGTGGCCGGAACGCTTGGCAGTCAGTTGCTGCGCGGGCTGCTCGGCGGGTTGTTCAAGGGGCGCTAGGCCGCCGTCCCGCCTACGGTTAGCCCGTCGATCAAAAGTGTGGGTTGCCCCACGCCAGCGGGCACGCTCTGTCCGCCTTTGCCGCACATGCCGACGCCTTCGTCGAGCGCCATGTCGTTGCCGATGCCAAGGATTTTGGTGAGCACGGTCGGCCCGTCCCCGATCAGCGTTGCGCCTTTGATCGGTGCGCCGAGCTTGCCGTTTTCGATGCGGTAGGCTTCGGTGCAGGTGAACACGAATTTGCCCGATACGATGTCAACCTGCCCGCCGCCAAAGCTCTTGGCGAAAATACCGGTTTTGACACGCGAAAGCAGTTCGCCGGGATCATCATTGCCGCCGCGCATGAACGTGTTGGTCATGCGGGGCATGGGCGCATGGCCGTAACTTTCGCGACGACCGTTGCCCGTGGCGAGGACACCCATCAGGCGCGCGTTCAGGCGGTCCTGCATATAGCCTTTCAGGATTCCATCCTCGATCAGGATATTTTCCTGCGTCGGCGTGCCTTCGTCATCGATGCTGAGCGATCCGCGGCGGTTGTCGATGCTGCCGTCATCAACGACAGTGACACCGGGCACGGCCACGCGCGAGCCGACGCGGCCCGAAAATGCCGAGGTTTTCTTGCGGTTGAAATCGCCCTCAAGGCCGTGGCCGATGGCTTCGTGGAGGAGGATGCCGGGCCAGCCGGGGCCAAGTAGAACCGTCATTTCGCCTGCGGGCGCGGCAACTGATTCGAGATTGACCAGCGCCTGCCGCAACGCCTCATCGACGGCGCGGCCCCATGTCGCCTCATCGAAGAGCGTGTCATAAAGATAGCGCCCGCCCAAGCCGAATGAGCCATTTTCACGGCGACTGTTTGCGTCCTTGGCAACAATGCTGACATTCAGACGGACCAGCGGGCGGATGTCACTCGCCACAAAACCGTCAGCGCGGACGATGTCGATCACGCTCCAGCTGCCCGAGAGCGACACCGAAACCTGTGCAACGCGGGGATCGCGCGCGCGGGCGGCAGCATCGATTTTCTGGCAGAGCGCAACCTTGTCTTCGAATGGCACGGCGCTCAAGGGGTCGCTCGCGGTGTAGAGATGCCGGTTGCTGCGGCGCGGCGGCGGTGCGGGCGCTGCGGTGGCGGGGTCAAGCAGGCGCAGGGTTTCCGATGCGCGGCGGATCGCGCTTTCCGAAATCTCGTCGGCATGGGCAAAGCCGGTCATTTCACCACTGACGCCGCGCAGGCCAAAGCCGCTGTCGATGCCGTAATCCGCCGTTTTCATCCGGCCATCGTCAAAGCCGAAACTCTCTGTACTACGGTGTTGCAGATAAAGCTCGCCATCATCGCAGGCGCCGAGCGCATCGCGGGTCAGCCGTTCGGCAGTGGCGGGGTCAAGCTGGCGATAGAGCAGGTGGCGCGGATCGGTTTCGTTCATTGGTATCAGATAGGGACTGTCTGCGCTTATTGGTAGTTCAACGTCAGCGCGAAAGTGCCGGTGTAAAGTCCAGCGGGCTTGTTTGCCGTCACGTTCAGTCGTCCGCCCATATTATAAGTGATCGTGCCGCTTGCTGGAATCGTATAATTCTGGCCAAAGGTCCGTGCAGCACCGCCATTGGCGCTGACCCGCAACGTGTTGATGACCAGCGTGTTTGCACCGCTTGTGATGTTGATCGCCGCAGCGGGGCTGACCGTTAGTGTGACGATGCGGCCGACTGTGCCCGTAGCGACGAACTGCGCACGCGAAAATGTGCTGCCGACAAGAGTTACGACCGTTCGCGTGCGCACGCCGGTTCGCGAATTGATGGTGACGGTGCCATTGGCAACGCCTGGCACAATCGATCCGAAATCAAGCGCGGTTGAATTGACTAAAGTGATCGGACGCAACGCCAGTGCTTTTGATGTTGCATTTTGCGTTGCTGCCTGCGCCCCCGCGCTGACGAATAATGCGACGCTGAATAGCGCGATACGCATGGTAGTGCCCCTGAAATATTATCCCCAATATTGGGGCTAGTCGCAGGGCAATGACAAAATGCTTACACGGCTGGTTAACGCCCCATCAAGCCAGACGGTCGGCGGGGCCGCCGATCAAAACAAAACGGCGGTCACAATAGCCACATTCGACATAGCCTTTTTCGTCGATTTCAAGCCAGACGCGCGGATGACCGAGTGCAGCGGGCACATCACCCGACCCATCGCAGGAAACGCGGGCCGTATTTACGCGGATAGTTTCGGGCGGTTCGATCATGCTGCGCGCTTAGCAACGCAAAAGCAGGCTTACAAATAATTCAGCGTCAATGTGAATGTGCCGCTGTAAACGCCCGGTGCTTGGTTGGCACCCACAGCAAGTGTGCCGCCAACAGGGAAGTTAAAATTGCCTATCGCTGATGTAATGCGGAAAAAACTCGGCGTTCCGGTCAGAATGGCTGTCGGCGTCGATCCGATTTCGATAAGCGATAAAAGCATGGGCGCGCCTGGCCCTGTCAGCGTTGCCGTAACCGGCGCGACCGTGATCGAAACCAATTCGTTTTGCGTGCCAAGACCAGCAAACCGCGCGGGTTGGTGACTTGACCCGACAAGAACGACCGTGCCGGTTGCTATGCGCGTGCCATTCGGGAAAAGCCTGACTGTGCCCCCGGCTATGCCCGGAAGAATGTCACCAAGATTCATGTCCTGAACAAGGAAGAACGACAGGGGGCGCAGAACGATTACCTTCGCTTGCGAAGGCGCAGTGCCCGCAGCCGCAGGCGTTGCCGCCAGTGCGAAAAGCATGGCAGCCACGGCCAAGCCGCTTTTTTTATGTCCCCAGTTTGTCCCCACGATTTGTATTACGAACATCGACCCTAAACCGACGTGAATCATTTAGGTTAATTTTGCTTTCAGACATTGCCCCTTTGCGGGCACGCACCCCGCGCGCTACAGTCACGCATGACTGACGCGGCAATCCAGATCGACAATCTTAAAAAAACCTATGCTGGCGGGAAAGTTGCGCTGGGCGGTGTGACGTTCGATGTGCCGCGCGGCCAGATTTTCGGGTTGCTTGGCCCCAATGGTGCGGGCAAATCGACGCTGATCAACATCCTGTCGGGCATGGTCAGCAAAACCGGGGGCAGTGCGCGCGTCTGGGGCTTCGACATTGACGATCATCCGCGCAACGCCAAAGCATCGATTGGCATTGTGCCTCAGGAAATCCTGTTCGACCCGTTTTTCACGCCTTTCGAAGCGCTTGAGTTGCAGGCTGGGCTTTACGGCGTGCCCAAGGCCAAGCGACGGTCGATGGAATTGCTCCGTGCGGTTTTTCTTGAAGACAAAGCGGGGGCGTATTCGCGCACGTTGTCGGGGGGCATGAAACGGCGGCTGCTGGTGGCAAAAGCAATGGTCCATTCGCCGCCGATCCTTGTGCTTGATGAGCCGACCGCGGGCGTGGACGTCGAACTGCGGCAGCAGCTGTGGGGTTATGTCCGCGAACTGAACGCGCAGGGCGTCACCATTGTGCTGACCACGCACTATCTCGAGGAAGCCGAAGAATTGTGCGACCGCATTGCCATTATCAACCACGGTCAGGTTATCGCCAACAAGCCGACACGCGAACTCGTTGGCATGGCGCAGGAGAAGATTGTCGAAGTGACAGTTGACCGCGACCTGACCGAAGCGCCGGTGTCGCCCATGTTTCAAAAGATTGTCCTGAAAGGTGAACGAGTGCTTTCGATCACCTATTCGAAAGCCGTGGCGAACGCGGGCGATGTCCTGTCGGCACTTGGCGCAGCGGGCCTGGGCATAGTCGACGTTTCGACGCGCGAGGCGGATCTGGAGCATGTCTTCCTGAATTTGACGCGAGCGGCGGCGGCCTGATTGTGACGGGCGATGTTGCCATTGTGACGGGTTCGACGGGTGCCGGAAAAACCAGTTACGCGATTGAATTGGCGTCACGATTGGGCGGCATCCGTTTTTCAATCGACGAATGGATGACAACGCTTTTTTGGATGGACAGTCCGCAGCCGATAGAATTTGAATGGACGATGGCGCGCATCGGGCGTTGCGAAACGCAGATTGTCGATCAAGTTACGGCGCTGTCGGCAGTTGGTGTTCCATCGGTGCTCGACCTTGGCTTTACTCGTGCCGACCACCGCGCGCGTTTTGCAGAAGCTGCAGCCGCGATGGGCGCCGCAGTATCGCTTCATTGGGTCGATGTGTCCGCCGACGAGCGGTGGCAGCGTGTGCAGGCGCGCAACCGGGATCAGGGCGAGACTTTCGCCATGACAGTCGACCGCGCGATGTTCGATTTTATGGAAGGGCAATGGCAGCCGCCATCGGACGATGAAATCAAAAACCTGAACGGACAGATTATTCGATGAGCAACGCTTACGACGTCATCATTATCGGCTCGGGTGCTGCGGGGCTGACGGCGGCGCTTAATCTGGCGGATCGGTTCAAGGTTGCGGTTCTCGCCAAAGGATCATTGTCCGACGGTGCGACCGGATGGGCGCAGGGCGGGATCGCCGCCGTTCTTGAAGCGGGCGATACGTTTGAAAGCCACATCGAGGATACGATGATCGCAGGCGCGGGCCTCAACAACCGTGCCACGGTTGAGTTCGTGATCGAAGGCGCGCCGGCGGCTATCGAGCGGTTGAGCGAACTCGGTGTCCCCTTTAATACTGACGGTGACGCTTTGCATCTGACGCGCGAAGGCGGGCATTCGCATCGCCGCATTGTCCATGTTGCCGACGCGACGGGCTGGGCAATTCAGGTTGCACTGGAAAAAGCGGCGCGCGAACATGCCAATATCACGCTGGTCCCTGACATGGTCGCCATCGACCTGATCACGGGGCGTCATCAGGAACATTTTTCGACCAGTGGCCGCATTCACGGCGTCTATGCGCTCAACCGCGCGACCGGGAAGGTCGAGACCTATACAGCGCGCGCAACCATCCTCGCGACGGGTGGCGCGGGGCGGACTTATCTCTATTCCACCGCGCCGCGTGGTGCGACGGGCGACGGGATTGCGATGGCGTGGCGCGCGGGATGTCGCGTGTCGAACATGGAATTCATGCAGTTTCACCCGACGTGCCTCTATAATCTGGAGGTCAAGAATTTCCTGATCACTGAAGCGGTGCGTGGTGAGGGCGGGCACCTTAAAATCCCGACGGGTGCTCAAGGGGGTGGCGAGCGGTTCATGCCGCGCTTCGACCCACGCGAGGAACTGGCCCCGCGTGACATTGTGGCGCGCGCGATTGACCATGAGATCAAGCGGCTGGGCCTTGATTATGTCCACCTCGACATCAGCCATAAGCCGCCCGAATTCGTCCGCGAGCATTTCCCCAATATCTATGAAAAGCTGATGGGGCTGGGCATCGACATCACGAAAGAGCCGATACCCGTGGTGCCCGCGCAACATTATACCTGTGGCGGGGTGCTGGTTGATCTTAACGGGCGGACGGATGCGGCGGGCCTTTATGCGGCGGGTGAAGTGACGCAGTCGGGACTGCACGGGGCGAACCGGCTCGCGTCCAATTCGCTGCTCGAATGCCTCGTTTTTGGCGAAGCCTGTGCCAAGGACATTGCTGCCAACTGGGAAAGTTTTCCTGTTGCCCCGCCGATTCGTGCCTGGGACGACAGCCGCGTCACTGACAGCGACGAGGAAGTCGTAATCCAGCAATGCTGGCGCGAAATCCGGCAGTTCATGTGGAATTTCGTGGGCATTGTGCGGACGACCAAGCGGCTGGAGCGCGCGGCCAATCGCATTGCCCTGCTGCGTCAGGAAGTCGGCGAATATTACGGTAATTTCCGCGTGACGCCTGACCTGATCGAGCTTCGCAATTTGGTGGAGGTTGCGGACCTAATCGTGCGTTCGGCCTTGTCGCGGCATGAGAGCCGGGGGCTGCATTACACCACAGATTATCCCGATACCGCGCTGATCGCCGTTGATACCGTGCTGGTCCCATAAGGAAGCTGTTTCATTTGCGAATCCTAAGGTCTAATTGAGCGACATGAGAATGTTTCACTCGGCCTTCGCACTACCGCTCCTGTTCGCTGCGCCTGCTTTTGCGCAAGTGCCAGCGATCGCGCCCACTGTGCCGTCTGTTGCGCCCGCTATCGTGCCGACCGTGCCGGTTGTGCCCGTTCCGCTCCCCACGTTATCACCGGCGCAGGCCGTATTTTTGACGCAGTGGCTGCAAGCTGGCGCAAATCAGGGATTGGGCGCGGGTAGTGCGCAAGTCGCGCCTTTAGAGGGTGACGCGCTTGTCCGGGCAGTGCTTGACCGTGCCCGCGCGTTGCATTCCGGGCGGATCGGTACGGCTGATTTTCTTGACGTCTGGGCGCTGCGCCCGGCGGGATATGACCCGTTGCCAGGGTTTGTGCAGGCCGTGGTATCAGATCGCATCGCAACATGGGCGAACGCACTGACGCCGCCCTATTCGGGGTATGACGGCTTGCGCAAAGGGTTGGCCGCGTATGAAGCCATCAAGGCGGCGGGTGGCTGGCCGGTATTGACTGCAAAGTCGGCGTCCGATCTTGTCCGTGCGCGCCTGACGCTAGAGGACAAAAGCGTTTCGACGATCGAAAAACTGTCTGACGCGATCCAGCGGGCGCAGCGCCGTTACGGTCTTAATCCGACGGGTGTTCTCGACATCCGGACGCTGGCCGCGCTCAATGTGCCTGTTGGTGACAGGATCGGCGCGATCATGGCGAATATGGAGCGCTGGCGCTGGCTACCCAAGGATTTGCCGGTCAACCGCGTGCAGGTCAATATTGCGGCGGCTGTGCTCACGGTTTTTGAAGGCGACGCGCCCGTTGCGTCGATGCGTGCTGTAACGGGGCGGCCGGGCGGTAATGAAACGCCGATGCTGCAATCAAGCATCCACAGCATTGTCATCAATCCACCGTGGAATGTGCCGTCATCGATTGCCACAAAAGAACTGTGGCCAAAGGGGCGGGCGACTCTGCTCGCGCAAGGCTACAAGATCGTTGGCACGCCCGAAACCGGTGAGCGCATTGTCCAGCCTGCGGGGCCGAAAAGTGCACTCGGGCGGTTGAAATTCGACTTTGATAATCCATTCGCGGTCTATCTTCATGACACCCCGATGCAGGCAAAGTTTTCGAGCTTTGACCGGCTGGCCAGTCATGGGTGTGTCCGGCTTGAAAAACCAGTGCCGCTGGCCATGCTGATGCTCCAGAAGGACCCCGTCTGGGCGGGCGCTGCCGTGCAGACGGCTATCGAGACCGGCAAGACGCAGCGGGTGCAATTGCCGCAGCGGGTTGCGGTCTATCTGCTTTACTGGACAGCATTTGCCAGCACCAACGGCGCCATGAACTTCCGTGACGATCCCTATAAATGGGACAAGTTGCTGGCCGCCAAAATCGACGCTGCCTCGCAACGAGCCGCTGCGGTTGTGACGGCATCAAAAGGACAATGACGACCATGAAAATACAAATCCGCGCCGCCACTATTCTGGTGATCACCGCTGCACTCGGCCTGTCGGCTTGCGGCAAAAAGGAAGAGTCGGTGCGCGAGGTTATCGAGGATAATATCATCACCGAAGTGCCGGTGGAGGATGCAGCGCCGATGAACAGTGTCGATGCGGCACCGCCACCCGTTGCGCCGACCAATGCCGCAAATGCAGCGCCACCGCCTGCGTTTACCGACACCGAACAAATGCGTGATGATGCCGATGCGACCGGTCTGACGTCGCGCCTGCCGCGTGATGAAGTGCCGGGCGCAGCGGCAAATGAAGCGCAGCCCGCGCAATAGCGAAGCTGTTATTGGGCCATTCACCCAAATGCGCTACACGCCACACATGGATCGTCGCACTTTTTCGCGCTTGGCGTTGACCGGACTGGGCATTGCCGCGCTGCCGCGTGGTGTTGCCAAGGCGACTGCGCCCGACGGATCAATGCTGCCGCCGCCCAATGCGGTTCTCTATCCGCCCGCTAAATTTGCACTTGCGAAGACTGACCTGCTGGAGCGGGCAAAGGCAGCGCTGAACCGGCATCAGGCGATTGTTCCCCTGCGCGACCGGGTTGCGATTGCCGATTTCAGTCTCGCTTCGCGAAACCTGCGTTTCCATATCGTTGACCTGATCACGGGTCAGTCCAATTCCTATCTTGTTGCGCACGGCAAGGGGTCAGACCCCGAACATTCGGGCTGGCTTCAGCGTTTTTCGAACGATCCCGGATCGCTCGCGACATCGGACGGTGCGTATCTGACGGGTGAGATTTATGAAGGCGTCCACGGCGCCTCGATGCGGCTGCTTGGCTTGGAGCCAGTGAACAGCAATGCTGAACCCCGTGCGATTGTTATTCACGGCGCGGATTATGTCAGTGAAGACCATATCGCGACATGGGGAAAAGTTGGGCGCAGCGAAGGGTGCTTTGCGGTCGCACGGCATATGATCCCGCAGGTGCTTGGTATGCTTGGCCCGAACCGGATGCTTTACGCCGACAAGATTTAGCGCAGCTTGCTGACTTTCAGGCCGTCCTGCCTGGCGCGGGCCTGAACCGATTCCTCGCTGCGTGTCATGGCTTTGGCGATTGCTTTCAGCGACATGGACTTGGCAGCAAGCCGATGGAGTTTTTGAATCTCGTCGGACGTCCACGGCTGGCGATGGCGTTGAAAATCTTTGGTAGATTTCTCTCCCATGTCGCGTTCCTTGACCTACCCACTTGGTCACCTTAGCTTACAGATATGACTAAACACTTCAACGTCGGTGAGGCCAAGGCGCAGCTGTCAAAGCTGATCGATGCCGCTGTGCGCGGTGAAGATGTGGTGATTGATCGCGCGGGGAAGCCAAAGGTCAAGCTGGTCCCAACCGACACGGCCATTAACGAAGAAGCCGAGAAGATCGCAGCAAAACGAGCAGCAGCCTTTGGCATGTGGAAAGACAAGTTTGAAGGCTGGGACACAGATATTGGTCCATCGATGACGGACGAAGAAGTAGAAGAACGCTGGCAGCGAAAATTTGGCCCTGCTGCTTGATACTCAGATTCTGGTTTGGATGGGCAGCGGTGATGCGCGCTTATCTGTAAGCGTTCGAGCCACTATGGCGCGCCCTGACGAAAAACTGATTGTCAGCGCGGTGGTCGCATGGGAATTTTCCGATCTTGCATTGAGGGGGCGCTTTCCGGTCGGTGTGAATCTGACTGATCTTATCGAAAGTTTTGCACTCACAATTGTCAGTTTTCCAGCGGACGCATGGGCGCTTGCGAAAACACTCCCCGACATTCACCGCGACCCAGTGGATCGAATGCTCGTGGCTCATGCGATTTACGGCAACCACATATTGGTATCGGCAGACGAGAAGATCAGGCGCTACCCCGTCAACACACTCTGGTAGCGCATCGCCGCCTCGGCTATCCCTTGCGCAACATGTCCAAAAACCACCTCTATCTCGTCGACGGCTCGGGCTATATCTTCCGCGCTTATCACCGCTTGCCGCCGCTGACCAATATTCATGGGCAGCCCGTGGGGGCCGTTTACGGTTACACCACAATGTTGTGGAAATTGGCCGAGGCGCTGCACAAAGCGGACGGGCCGACGCATATGGCTGTGATCCTCGATAAATCATCGAAGACATTCCGCAACGATCTTTACGACAAATATAAAGCGCAGCGTCCGCCGCCGCCCGAAGATCTGGTGCCGCAATTCCCGATGATCCGTGACGCGACGCGGGCGTTTTCGCTGCCCTGTATCGAGACGGAGGGGCTGGAGGCCGATGACATTATTGCCTGCTATGCCAAGGCGGCACTGGCGGCGGGGTGGCAGGTCACGGTGGTGTCATCGGACAAGGATTTGATGCAGCTGATCCAGCCGGGACTCGACTTGTTCGATACCATGAACAACCGGCGGCTGAATGCGCCCGAAGTGGTTGAGAAGTTCGGCGTTGGGCCTGAAAAACTCGGCGATGTGTTGGCGTTGATGGGTGATACGGTGGATAATGTTCCCGGTGTGCCCGGTGTCGGACCGAAGACAGCGGCCAAGCTGATCGTCGAGCATGGTGATCTCGAAGGCGTGCTGGCTGCTGCGCCCGCGATGAAGCCGGGCAAGCTGCGTGATAATTTGATCGAGCATGCCGATATGGCCCGGCTTTCGAAGGTACTGGTCACGCTGAAAGATGATTGTGACTTGCCCGAGCCGCTTGATGATTTGGTCTTGAAGGGCATTCCCGACGAGCCGTTGCGCGCATTTTTGGCGCATCACGGGTTCCGGTCGCTGCTTGCCAAATTGGGCGGAACCGCGTCTGCGGTCCCGGCGGATGCGACGCCCGCAGCACCGGTTGAAGAAGCAGTCTTTGACCTCGATGCCTATGAATGCGTGACGACTATTGACGCGCTTGATCGCTGGATGGCCGAAGCCACGGCGGGCGGTGTTGTTGCTGTTGATACTGAAACCGACGGGCTGGACGCGACACAGGCGCGGATCATCGGCTTCAGCCTGTCAACCGCGCCGGGGAAGGCTTGCTACGTCCCCCTTGCCCATGGTGGAAATGACCTGCTGGCCGAAAAGCCCGAACAGATTGACGCAGGGGCGGCACTCGACCGATTGCGCGTGCTGATGGCTGATCCGTCCGTGCTTAAAATCGGTCAGAATTTGAAGTATGACATGACCATTCTTGCGCGGCATGACATCGTTATTGCGCCGTTCGATGACACGCTGGTGATGAGTTTCGCACTAGATGCGGGCCGCCATAATCATGGCATGGATGAGTTGTCACAGCTGCATCTTGGCCACAGCTGCATCGCCTATAAGGATGTGTGTGGCTCGGGCAAAAACCAGTTGAGCTTTGCGCAAGTGCCGTTGCGCGATGCCACCCGCTATGCTGCCGAAGATGCCGATGTGACGTTTCGATTGTGGCAAATGTTCAAGCCGCGAATGTCGGCGGACGCCGTGACGACTGTGTATGAACGCGTTGACCGACCGCTTGTCCCCGTGATCGCAGCGATGGAGCGCGAAGGCGTCAAGGTTGACCGCGAACAACTTGCGCGGCTGTCATCCGAATTCGCGCATCAGATGGGGGCGCTCGAAGTTGAGCTGCATGAAATGGCGGGGCAGCCTTTTGCGATTGGCAGCCCGCAGCAGCTGGGCGTGATCCTGTTTGATAAAATGGGGTTGAAAGGGGGGCGCAAGGGCAAGACGGGTGCGTATTCGACCGACGCCGCCGAGCTGGAAAAGCTGGCGGGACAGGGCATTCCGATTGCGCAGAAAGTGCTCGACTGGCGGCAAGTCGCGAAACTCAAATCGACTTATACGGATGCGCTGCAGCAGCAGATCAACCCGGAAACGGGTCGCGTCCACACCAGTTATTCGCTGATCGGTGCGCAAACAGGGCGGTTGTCATCGAACGATCCGAACCTGCAAAATATTCCGATCCGCACTGAAAATGGTCGCCGCATTCGTGAGGCGTTCATTGCTGAACCCGGCAATGTCCTGCTGAGCGCCGACTATTCACAGATCGAGCTGCGTCTGGCGGCGCACATGGCCGATGTGCCCGCGTTGAAAGCGGCGTTTGCCAATGGCGATGATATTCACAGCCTGACTGCCATGGAATTGTTCGGCGAAGTCAACCGCGACACGCGGGGCCGCGCCAAGACGATCAACTTCTCGATCCTCTACGGCATATCGCGTTGGGGTCTGGCGGGACGCATGGGCACGACCGCAGACGAAGCGCAGGCGCTGATCGACCGTTATTTCGAACGCTTTCCGGGCATCAACCGCTACATCGCCGAAACATTGGAGCATGTCCGTGAGACGGGTTTCACGCAGACATTGTTCGGGCGGAAAGTGCATTTTACGCGCATCAAATCGGCGAACCAGGCCGAGCGCCAGGGCAGCGAACGCGCTGCGATCAACGCGCCGATACAAGGCACGAGCGCCGACATCATCAAGCGCGCAATGGTCCGGATGCTGCCCGCGCTCATAGCTGCTGGATTGCCAGAGGTGCGGATGTTGTTGCAAGTCCATGATGAACTCGTCTTCGAACTCCCCGAAGCCGATGTTGAAGCCGCAAGTGCGGTGATCCGCAAAGTTATGGCGACGGCTGCGGAGCCGCTTGTTAAGCTCGACGTGCCGCTTGATGTCGAGATTGGCACGGGC
>JAYTWA010000392.1:0-3852 GCA_043743675.1 Sphingomonadales bacterium | reverse complement strand
GACATTGGTGTTGATGCGGTCAAAATCGGGATGATCGGCAGCGCGGAGACGGCAGAGGCTGTCGCGGATACTCTGACGCGGTTGTCCGTGCCGATTGTGTTTGATCCCGTGATGGTTGCGACCAGCGGCGCAACACTGGCGGATGCGCGGACCATCGCGGCGTTTCACCGGCTGATGGCGATTGCTTCGGTGGTGACGCCAAACTTGCCCGAACTCAATGCGCTTGGGGGCACAATGCCGATTCTGCGACATGGTTGCCATTTGTTGCTCAAAGGCGGCCATGGCGAGGGCGACGAGATTGTCGATCAACTGCTCTCGACCAGCGGCCTGATCCGCGAACTGCGCGGGACACGGATCGACACGACCAGTACGCACGGCACCGGCTGTACGCTGGCGAGCGCGGTTGCTTGCGGGTTGGGGCAGGGGATGGGGATCGTCGAAGCCTTTGAACGTGCGGTGACTTTTGTGCGCGCGGCGTTGGTCGCAGCGCCGGGTTTGGGAAAAGGCCATGGCCCGATGGGGCATCAGGCGATCCATCTGTGATCGCAGGCGTTGACGAAGCCGGGCGCGGACCCTTGGCCGGGCCAGTCGTCGCGGCGGCGGTGATTCTGTGTGATGAGGGGATCGACGGATTGGACGACAGCAAAAAACTCTCGGCGAAACGCCGCGGCGAACTGGAAGCGCTGATCCTCGCGCGCTGCATCGTCGGGGTCGGGATGGCGAGTGTCGAGGAGATTGACCGGATCAACATCCTGCAAGCGACAATGCTTGCGATGACTCGTGCTGCTGAAGCGCTTTGCCAAAGAACGGAAGGCGTCGAACCCGCGAATATCCTCGTCGATGGCAACCGCCTACCGAAATGGCGTTACCGCGCCGAGGCCGTTATCGGCGGCGACGCCATCCACCCTTGCATTTCCGCGGCGAGCATCATTGCCAAGGAACATCGTGACCGCATTATGATTGCCGCTGATCGTGATTTTCCGGGCTATGGCTGGGCATCGAACAAAGGCTATGGCGCGGCGGTGCATATGGCGGCTTTGCGCGAAATCGGGCCGACGCCACTGCACCGAACGAGCTTTGCGCCCGTCCGCGCGGCACTTTTGCGATGAATTGAGTCTTTCGCGCCACACACCATCAGTTGAGTCTGTGTGCCCCTAGGCCCCCAACATATCGTGGGAGACTCGTTTCGTTCTCGCGACGTTAAGGGATTTGTTAAGACTCTTTGTTAACTATGCACTTGACGAGGGAGTCTCATGGACTCACCCTATTCTGCTGAAAAAGGGGGCGTGTTCATGGGCGTGATGGAAAAGCTGAAGGCGGTTGCGCCCGCTGTGGCGATCCCGATTGACCGGATCATCATGGACGATTGCATCGTCGCGATGGCGTCGTTGCCTGATGCCTGCGTTGATATGATATTCGCTGATCCACCCTATAATCTCCAGCTTGGTGGCGATCTATTCCGGCCCGAAGGTGGCCGCGTTGATGCGGTCGATAATGACTGGGACAAGTTTGAGACATTCGCGGCTTATGATGCCTTTACCGCCGCCTGGCTTGCCGAAGCGCGGCGCATATTGAAGCCCAATGGATCGCTGTGGGTGATCGGCAGCTATCACAATATCTTCCGCGTCGGATCGCGTTTGCAGGATGCGGGCTTCTGGATTTTGAACGATGTCGTCTGGTGCAAAACCAATCCGATGCCCAATTTCAAGGGCACGCGGTTCACGAATGCGCACGAAACGCTGATCTGGGCCTCGCGTGACGAGGGGTCGAAATACACGTTCAATTATCGAGCGATGAAGTCACTGAACGACGAATTACAAATGCGCTCCGATTGGTCATTCCCGATTTGCGGCGGGCAGGAACGCATCAAGCGTGGCGGAACGAAAGCGCATCCGACGCAAAAGCCAGAGGCACTGCTGTATCGCATCCTGCTGGCCTGCACACAGAAGGGCGATGTTGTGCTTGATCCGTTTTTCGGGACCGGAACAACGGGCGCGGTGGCCCGCCGTTTGGGGCGCCACTGGATCGGGATCGAGCGCGATGCGACTTATGTTGATGTCGCGCACGAGCGGATTGCCGCAGCGCTGCCCCTTGATGAGTCTGCTGTCACGACCATGATGTCGCCAAAAGCGCAGCCCAAGGTCGCCTTCGGTACGTTGGTCGAAACAGACTATATTAAACCAGGAACGAAGGTTTTTGACGCAAAGCGTCGCTGGGTCGCCACTGTGCGAGCTGACGGGTCGCTGGTAATGGGCAGCGACGCTGCCTCGATCCACAAACTCGGGGCACAGATTCAAGGCGCGCCATCATGCAATGGCTGGACCTTTTGGCATTATGAAGCCGAAGGTGCGATCAAACCTATTGATGCGCTCCGTCAGACCTACCTCCTCGCCAACCAACCCTGATAGACGCAGGCGGTGCGCTGTCCTAAGCTCATCGAATGACGATCACGCAACTCATTTACACATCGCAGCCCTTCGGCTTTGATGACGCCATGCTCAATGGCATTCTTGTGTCGGCGCGGCGCAACAATCCGCGGCTGGACATTACGGGCTGCCTGATTTGCCGACAGGATATGTATCTTCAGCTGCTCGAAGGGCCGGAGGCGGCCATCAGTGCTCTTTACGAGCGGATCAAAGTCGATGACCGGCACCTTGCGGTCATATCACTCTCGCATGAAATTGTGAATGAACGCATGTTCCCGGACTGGGCAATGCGCGACGATCCCGCGCAATCATGGCTTTGGCCCGTCGAGGCTGTTGAGGCGGGCGCACTGCATCAGGCATCGCCGGGCGCGCTACGTGCCGTCTTTGCGAGAGTTGCCGGGTGACCAAAACATATTTGCGGCCAACCGCTTTTGTCGACACGCCGGTCGGTTTCGACGGACAGGTCACGCGGCTGGCAGGTGGGATGTCGTTCTTTTCCGCCTATGAAGTGATAGTGGTCGAGGGCTGCAAGCGCGTGTCATCGACACTTGTTCCCGTTGACCGGATGGAGAATCATCCCGCCATCGCTCGCATCACGGCCCCGCGCCCATCGCTTGTGCTGGGCACGCGGACGATCCGCCTTGATCAACCGCAGGTTATGGGCATCCTCAACATGACGCCCGACAGTTTTTCGGACGGTGGCAAGCATGACGGCGATGTCGAAGCCGCAGCTGCGGTTGGTTTTGCGATGGAAGCGGCGGGCGCGGCAATCATCGATGTTGGCGGTGAATCGACCCGCCCTGGTGCGAAGCCGGTATGGGAAGGGGATGAGGTCAAACGCACTCAGCCTGTGATCGCGCGCTTGGTGTGCGGCGGGGCAACGGTTTCCATCGACAGCCGTAAAGCAAGCGTAATGGAAGCCGCACTGTCGGCAGGGGCGGGAATCGTCAACGACGTGTCGGCGCTATGTTTTGATGCGCAGGCTTTGACGCTGATGGCGCGCCTGACCTGCCCAGTGATTATCATGCACTCACCCGATGCGGCGAAAACGCTGCACGATGGGCCGGTGGCGTCTGATCCCTTGATCGAAACTTATGACTGGCTAGAGGCGCGGATCGATGTGTTGGTGGCAGCAGGAATTGATCGCGCGCGGCTGATCATCGATCCCGGTATCGGCTTTGGTAAAAGTGTTGCCGCGAATCTTGCGATCCTCAATGGTCTTGCGCTTTTCCACGGGCTCGGCTGCCCAGTGCTGCTCGGCGCAAGCCGCAAACGTTTCATTGGGGCGCTGTCAAACGAAGCCCCGGTTGAGGCGCGGCTCGGCGGATCGATTGCCGTCACGATGAAAGCAGCGGAACAAGGCATGCAGATCATCCGTGTTCATGATGTCCCCGAAACAGTGCAGGCACTCCGTGTCTGGCGCGGG
>JAYTWA010000391.1:0-5891 GCA_043743675.1 Sphingomonadales bacterium | reverse complement strand
GCGACCAACGGGTCAAAAATTGCGCCACAAAAAAACATCAAAATAAAGGGTTAATGTCGATTCTGTCCAATACGACTCGATACGGAGCGCGTAGCAGGCTGATGCGACCCGAAGGGCTCCTGGATGAAAGTTCGGGAAACCTTTTCACTTACGGCCCGGTGCAGGAAACTGCGCCGGGCCGCTTTTCTTTATAAGCATTTTGTGATTATATCTCAGATATAAAGCATAATCAGGGGCGCGTTTTCCGAAATGGCAGCCATTACGCTCGACTATGCGGCCGCGGATGAGTCGCTGCGCAAGCATCTTTCGGTGTTTTACGAGTTTCGCGCTGACGTCCCCGTCTTTGACGATGTCGAACGCGCCGATCTGGCGCAAGTCCGTTTCCAATTATCGGGAACTGACGCAACCTACAGCTTTGCCGATGGCACTGTGCAAAAAGCACCGGCAATCCAGATTGTCGGCCCGACCACCGGCCCGACCCGCATTCGTGTGGTCGGCCCGGTCCATACATTTGGCGCGGGCCTGCTCCCCGCGGGGTGGGGCAGCCTGCTTGATTTCGAAGCCTCGCTGCTTGTCAACCGTGTTGTCGATGCCACCGAATTGTTCGGTAAAGGGCTTTATAAAACGCTCGAGGAAATGCGTGCGACCACCACTATCGAACAAAAAGTCATGATCGGCAGTCGGCTGGCCCGGCAGTTGATTGCGCGCGGGCACACGGCGGCATTCGACTTTGCCCGGATCGTTGATGAGTGGCTTGCTGACTCACCATCCCCCAGCGTTGACTGTCTCGTTGCGGCAACGGGCCTGTCGCGTCGTCAGGTCGAACGGAATTGCAAAGCAATTTACGGCTCGCCCCCCAAGCTACTCGCGCGGAAATATCGCGCTCTTAGAGCGGCCATCATGCTCGCCAAACATGAAGCGGGTGCGGCAGAGCTCATCGACCACGGTTTTTATGACCAATCGCATTTTATTCGCGAAATCAAGCATTTCACCGGTGTTACACCCAAGACGATCACTGATGACCTGCCGACACTCGCGACGCTAACGCTCAAGCGCACCGAATTTGTAGATCTATCGCCGCTCGTCACAAAAACTTAAACTGTCTTGTAATCCGACTAGATTAGTCCGATTAGTGCCTCATGCGACTCTCCAGCCTTGCCGATTATGCCGTCGTGATGATGAGTGCAGCTGCGCGTCATGGCTGTGGCGCGCGTTTGTCGGCGACATTGCTGAGCGAAGAGACAGGCGTGCCGTTGCCGACCGCGCAAAAGCTGATGCAGAAACTTTCAGGCGCAGGACTGCTCAGTTCATTGCGCGGCACAGGCGGCGGGTTCAAACTCACGCGCCCGCCCGCCGCGATCACGCTGGCCGATATTATCGAAGCCATTGAGGGACCGATTGCCATGGCGGCCTGCGTCGAAACCGGGCGCCACGATTGCGGGCTGGAGGGCAGTTGTCGGGTTCAGGCGCACTGGCCCGTCGTTAACGCTGCCGTCCGCAGCGCTCTGGTCGGGGTTAACCTGTCGAGCCTCGCGCAGTGACACGTGCTATTGTTGCCCTGATCACAGTGCTTGCCATCACTACAGCCGCGCCAGCCAGATCTGTCCTAAGCCATATGGTGCCCACCGCATTTCAGGGCAACTGGGCATTGGTATCGCGAGATTGCGCGCCCGGCCCAGCCGACAGCGGCAACATGCGGATTGCTGGCAGCCATATCGCCAATTTTGAATCGCGCGCAAAAGTGTCTCGCGTCGAGATGGTCGACCCGCACACGATCCGCCTGCACAGCCGCGTCACGCACAATGGCGGCACTTTCGGCAGTATCGAAATGTTGAGCCTCTCTCGCGATGGTAAATCGCTGACCATCGGCGAAATGAGCGACCGGTCGATATACAAAAGGTGCCCGGCATGACTGACGCCCCCGTGCTTAAGGACCAGGCCGCACGCGATGCCGCTGACAGTGTCGCGGATTACGAACATGGCTGGGCATCGGACATCAAGACCGATTTCGCGCCGAAGGGGCTGACCGAGGATACGGTCCGCTTCATCAGCGCGAAGAAAAACGAGCCGCAGTGGATGCTCGACTGGCGACTGAAGGCGTTTGCGATGTGGCAGACGATGACGCCGCCCGACTGGGCCAAGCTCAATGTGCCGCCGATCGATTATCAGGACGCTTATTATTACGCTGCGCCCAAAGCGAAGCCGAAACTCGGCAGCCTCGATGAAGTCGATCCCGAAATCCTGCGTGTCTATGAAAAGCTTGGCATTCCCATCGAGGAGCAGAAAGTTCTCGCCGGTGTCGAGGGCGCGCGCAAAGTTGCCGTTGATGCCGTGTTCGACAGCGTTTCCGTCGCCACCACCTTTCGCGCCGAACTCGAACGCGCGGGCGTTATTTTCCGCAGCATATCCGAAGCGATCAAGGAATATCCCGATCTCGTCCGCAAATGGCTCGGCAAAGTCATTCCTATGCGCGACAATTATTTCGCGACACTGAATTGCGCGGTCTTTTCCGATGGGACGTTCGTCTACATCCCCGAAGGCGTCCGCTGCCCGATGGAACTCAGCACCTATTTCCGCATCAATGCCGAAAACACCGGGCAATTTGAACGCACGCTGATCATTGCCGAAAAAGGCAGTTATGTCTCCTATCTCGAAGGCTGCACCGCGCCGATGCGCGACGAAAACCAGCTTCATGCCGCCTGCGTCGAGCTCGTTGCGATGGACGATGCCGAAATCAAATATTCGACCGTGCAAAACTGGTATCCCGGCGACGCCGAGGGCAAAGGCGGCATCTATAATTTCGTGACCAAGCGCGCACTGTGTCAGGGTGCGCGGAGCAAAGTCAGCTGGACTCAGGTCGAAACCGGCAGCGCGGTCACCTGGAAATACCCCAGCTGCGTCCTCAATGGCGACGACAGCGTGGGCGAATTTTACTCGGTCGCAGTCACCAACAATTACCAGCAGGCCGACACCGGCACCAAGATGATCCACAACGGCAAGCGCACCCGCTCGACCATCGTGAGCAAAGGCATCAGCGCGGGGCACAGCAACAACACCTATCGCGGCCTCGTCCGCGTCTCGCCGAATGCCGAAGGGGTGCGCAATTTCACGCAATGTGATTCATTGTTGTTGGGGAGCCTCAGCGGCGCGCACACCGTCCCCTATATCGAAGTCCGCAACCCCAGCGCGCAGATCGAGCACGAAGCAACGACGAGCAAGATCAGCGACGACCAGATGTTCTACGCTCAGGCCCGCGGCCTGAATGCCGAAGAAGCCGTTGCCCTGATCGTCAACGGCTTTGCGAAGGAAGTGCTCCAGCAACTCCCAATGGAATTCGCGGTTGAGGCGCAAAAGTTGCTGGGGATCAGTTTGGAAGGTAGCGTAGGCTAGTTTTTGTTGATGGAGGAAATAATGAACTTTGCGATCGGCGACACTGTGCAGCTGAAATCAGGTGGTCCTGTGATGACTGTAGAGAGCTTTGGTGACGATAACTACGTGCGTTGTGTCTGGTTTGAAAAGACACAAGTGCAAAGAGGTGGGTTTCCATCTGCCACGCTAGCTAAATACGAGTAGAGGGTTTTTAAGTTAAAGCAATGCTCCAAATCCATAACCTCCACGCCACCGTCGCCGACAAGCCGATCCTCAAGGGGCTGACGCTCAGCATCAACGCGGGTGAGATCCATGCGATCATGGGGCCGAATGGCGCGGGGAAATCGACGCTGGGCTATGTGCTGGCTGGACGGCCGGGGTATGAGGTTACGGGGGGTGAGGTGACTTTCACCGCACCCCGTCGCCCCGTGCTTGACACGGGGCTTGGCTTTTCTTCGGGCGCTGCGGAGGAAGGCAGCCTAGCCCCGCATCAAGTGCGGGGTGACGTTGATCTTTTGAGCCTCGCCCCCCACGAACGCGCCGCCGCTGGCCTGTTCCTCGGCTTCCAATACCCGGTCGAAATCCCCGGCGTCTCGAACGTCCAGTTCCTCCGCGAAAGCCTCAACGCGCAGCGCAAGCAGCGCGGCGAGCCGCCTTTGTCGGGCGCGGAATTCCTGAAGATCGCTCGTGCACAGGCCGCCGCACTCGGCATGGACATGGACATGCTCAAGCGCCCCGTAAACGTCGGCTTTTCGGGCGGCGAGAAAAAGCGCAACGAGATGGTGCAGATGGGCATCATCGATCCCGCGCTCGCGATCCTCGACGAGACCGACAGCGGCCTCGACATCGACGCCCTGCGCATCGTCGGCGACGGCATCAATCGGATCATGCGCAAACCCGACAAAGCGGTGCTGCTCATCACGCATTACCAACGCCTGCTCGATTATGTGAAGCCGGACTTCGTGCACGTCCTCGCCGATGGCCGCATCACCCGCACCGGCGGCCCCGAACTCGCGCTCGAGCTCGAACGCGAGGGCTACCGGGAGCTCGCCGCATGAGTGCGCTCCCGACCCGCACGGATGAAGCATGGCGATATAGCGATCTTAAGGCTGTTACTGCGCTCTGGCCCGTGCCACCCGCGACTGTAATTGACGTGGCTTCCGGCGAAACAGCAAGACGCCACCTCATCGCAGAGAGCGGCATTCACGACTTCGTAATTACCGTTAGCGCGGGCGCGCGGATGAATTTTCATGTGCTGAACGCAACCGATGCTTATGGCCGCATTGCCATCGACGTGACCCTGCATAACGGCGCGCATTTCGAATTCGGCGGCGTGCAGATCGGCGGCGGCTTGGCCAATCTCGAAATCGTGACGACGGTGCGCCATATCGAACCAAACGCTACCAGCCGCCAGACCGTACGCAGCGTGCTGGGCGGCACTGCGACGGGCAGTTACCTCGGAAAAGTCGCCGTCGCCCGCGACGCGCAAAAAACCGATAGCGTACAATCAGTTAAAGCCATGCTCCTCACGCGCACTGCGACCGCCAACGCTAAGCCCGAGCTCGAGATTTATGCCGACGACGTGAAATGCGCGCACGGCGCGACCGTCGGTGAGCTCGACAAGAGCGCCCTGTTCTACCTCGCCGCGCGGGGGCTGCCGCCGATGGAGGCACAGACGTTGTTGTTGCGCGCCTTTGTTGCCGAAGTGTTCGAAGGCGCAGACCCAAATCTGGAAGCCGCGGCTCTCAAAGCGTTGGAGAATTTGTCGTGAATGCCCAAACGCTGACCCGCACGCTCGATTATCGCGCTGATTTTCCTGGGATCGGCGACTGGCATTATCTCGATACCGCCGCGACCTCGCAGAAACCGCAGCCCGTGATCGACGCGACGGTGAATGCGATGGGCCGCGATTATGCGACCGTCCACCGCGGCGTTTATGCGCGGTCGGCGGATATGACACTGGCCTATGAAGCCGCGCGGCGTCGGGTGGCGTCGTTCGTTGGCGCGCAGGAAAACGAGATTGTCTTCGTGCGCGGCGCGACAGAGGGGATCAATATTGTTGCGCAATGCACCCCTGAAAAAGGCCGCGTTTTGCTCAGCCAACTTGAGCACCACTCCAACATCGTGCCGTGGCAATTGGCAGGCTGGCAAGTCGATGTCTGTCCGCTGACTCCTGATGGCCAGATTGATCTCGATGCGGCCGAAAAGATGCTCACCCCCGACCATAAAATGGTCGCCTTTGCGCATGTTTCCAATGTGCTGGGCAGTGTTGTCGATGCCAAGCGTGCCGCTGTACTCGCCCACAAAGTCGGTGCGAAATTCCTGCTCGATGGCTGTCAGGCTGTCCCGCGTCTGGCAGTTAACATGGCGGACCTCGATTGTGACTTTTACGTTTTTTCGGGCCACAAACTTTATGGCCCGACGGGTGTTGGTGTCCTGTGGGGGCGCGCTGAATGTCTCGATATGATGCCGCCGTGGCAGGGCGGTGGCGCGATGATTGACCGGGTGACGTTCGATAAGAC
>JAYTWA010000390.1:0-3790 GCA_043743675.1 Sphingomonadales bacterium | reverse complement strand
TGGCATCCGTGTATAATCAATATCGACGGCTCAGTAGCGACCCGGGACATCATCCTGACCGCGAAGACATTCGTTCGGTGTTTGAACCGCTGTTCATGACAAGCTGGCTCATCCGCGCGATGTTTGCGCGCGAAGGTTGGCATGGTGCGGATACTCTGGTTATGACAAGTGCCTCGTCGAAAACCGCTTTGGCGCTGGCGCATGTGGCCAAGGCGCAGTCGCCGGAGATTGCACGGATCGGCCTGACGTCCGCGGGCAATGTCGATTTCGTGCGCGGGACGGGGCTGTATGACCGTGTACTGCCTTATGACGGGATTGCCGCGCTGGCGGGTGCGAACGCCGTGTCGGTTGATTTTGCTGGCAACGGCGCGGTTTTGCGCGCGGTGCATGAGGCGATCGGCGATGGCCTGAAATATTCCTGCCTCGTTGGCTTGACGCATTGGGAAGACCGTGGCGGCGCGGGTGAGATGCCGGGACCGAAGCCTATCCTGTTTTTCGCTCCTAGCCATATGCAGGCCGCGATTGCCGAGATGGGCGGCGATGGCTTTGGCCGTGCAGTGGCACAAAGTTGGACTGCGTTTGCGGCTGATGCCGCGAAACTGGTGCGGATTGAGCCGGTTGAGGGCCTTGCAGCAGGGGCTGAGGCGTTCAAAGCGCTCGTCAATGGCAGTGCGAAGCCTGATGTCGGAACGGTTGTCCGCCTCACACAATGACGCCATGCTTTTACTGGCGCACTGTTTGTTGCTAAGGCTTTTGGCCGATGGCCCCACACAGGCAGTAACCGGGTGCGTAAACTGACCAATTTGTCCGAGACCAACGCCGAGGTTGGCGATCCACTCCCGCTTGCGGTGCGGCGGTCACCGTTATGGCGCTGGGCAACGCCAGTGCTATCGGTCGCCATTCTGATTGCCGTGATCTTTCAGTTGCGAAGCCTTGATATTGTGCAGCTAAAAGCATTGGTGCCGACCAATCCATTGTTTTGGATCGTCTTTGTTTTTTATTATTTCGCGGGCGTGATTGCCGATTTTACGATCTTCCGCCGCTTATGGGGCATTCCGTTTGAAGGGTTCATCGCCCTGACGCGAAAACTGGTGAGCAACGAATTGCTGCTCGGCTATGTCGGTGAAATCTATTTTTATAGCTGGGCGCGCAAGAAGGTCGAAATGGCGTCGTCTCCTTTTGGCGCTGTGAAGGATGTTGCGATCCTGTCTGCGCTGGTCGGTAATGGTTTTACACTGCTGATGATGGCGGTGGCCTATCCCTTGATAAGCAATTTGCGCCTTGGCATCGCCACACAGACGATCCTTATCTCGGTCGGCTTCGTGATCCTGATTTCGGTGCTGGTCATCGTCTTCGGTAAAAGGCTGTTCAGCTTGACGAAATCCCAATTGTGGATGGTGGCTGGTGTCCATTCTATCCGCATCGTCGCGACGACGGGGCTTGCTGCACTTGCGTGGAGCCTCGCCCTGCCACTCGTTGCTTTCAGCTGGTGGATAATATTGGCGACATGTCGGCTGCTGATCGCGCGGCTGCCGTTTCTGCCGAACAAGGATGTGGTTTTTGCCGGGGTTGCTGTGTTTCTGGTCGGTCATGATGTCGAGATTTCGCAGCTTATGGCGCTGATGGCTGTAATGATGCTCAGCACCCATCTTGTGATTGGTGCGGCATTGGCGATCGGTGATTTTGTGACTGTCGGTGAAAAGACGGAGAGTAAGAATTGAAGAAGTTGCTTGTCATGTCTGTGTTTGTGCCCGTTCTGGTGGCTGCTCAGGTGCCGTCATCACCTTCGTTGGGCATTGCCGAAGGCCGTTGCCGCCCCGGTGAGCCTGGGCCAGCGTTCCTAATCAATGTGGTCGGCATTAAAGATCGTGGCGGCACGATGAAGGCAGAGCTGTATCCCGCAAACGACGCTGATTTTCTGGCCGATGACAATGTGCTGATCAATGCGGGCAAGACATTTCGGCGGGTTGTTATCGATGTGCCGTCGTCGGGCACTGTGCAATTATGTATCCGTGCGCCATCGGCGGGCACTTATGGCCTGTCACTGCTGCATGACCGCGATGCCAACCGTAAATTCGGGCTGTCAATCGATGGTGTCGGCTTTGGCAGCAACCCGCAGAGCCTTGGCCCGTTCAAGCCCAAGATTGCCGTCGGCCGCGTGACGGCTGGTGGTGGAGTAACGCCGGTAAACGTCCGCATGCTTTATCGTCGTGGACTTATGTCATTTGGCCCGATTAAATAGCAGTCATGAAGATCGTTGATGTTGCCGCTTTTTATTCACCCGAAGGCGGTGGCGTGAAGACCTATATCGACCGCAAGCTGATTGCGGGGCCGGCGGCGGGGCACGAGATTGTCATTATCGCGCCCGGGCCCGAAAACCGCGTTGAGGAACGCGGGCCGAATGCGCGGATCATCTTCCTTGATCAACCCAAATTCCCGCTTGACCGCAAATATCATTATTTTCGCGATGAAGTCGCACTGCACGCGACGCTCAATGCGGAGCAGCCCGACATTATCGAAGCGTCGTCCCCGTGGCGCAGCGCACGGCTGGTGGGCGAATGGCCTGGAGCTGCCCCGCGCACGCTCATCATGCACGCCGATCCGCTCTCGGCTTATGCGTATCGCTGGTTCGGCAGCATTGCGACGCGCGAGGCGATTGACCGGCAATTTGGATGGTTCTGGAAACATCTCCTGCGCCTCGACAAGCAATTTGCGGTGACTGTGACGGCAGGCCAGAGCCTGTCTGACCGCCTCATCGAAGGCGGAATGACCAATGTTGTCACCAACCCGATGGGTGTGGCTGACAAAGTGTTTTCACCAAGTCTGCGTGACGAAGGGTTGCGTGCGCGATTGCTCGAACGATGCGAACTGGAGCCGCAAGCGATATTGATGATTGCGGCCGGGCGACATGCGCCGGAAAAGCGCTGGCCGATGGTCGTCGAAGCGGTAACGGCGGCGGGCGTAAATGCGCCGATTGGCCTTGTCCTAATCGGCGATGGCCGCGACCGACCCCGTGTGGTGAAAGCCGCGCGGGACAATCCGCATATCCAGCTGTTGTCACCAATTTCAGACCGACTTGAACTTGCACGATTGTTTGCCAGTGCCGATGCGCTGATTCACGGGTGCGAGGCGGAGACGTTCTGCATGGTTGCATCCGAAGCGCGGGCGTCGGGCCTGCCACTGATCACACCCGATGGCGGCGGCGCAGCAGATCAGGCGCGGCAAGCGGGAGGATGGACTTACATCTCGGGTGACGCCGCAAGTGCAGCTGACGCGATCAGCGATTTTGTTGCAACCGGGGGTGCTCAAGCTCGGGTGCGGGCTGTCGCCGATGCGCCTAGCGTGCGCACGATGGAAGCGCATTTTGACGAACTTTTCGAACTTTATGAGAATTTGATCCGCCCGACGAGGATGGCCGCATGACCCTACCATTGGTCGCCGCTTTTGAACTGGGCGGCACGAAAATCAATCTGGCGGTGGGCACGGGCCCTAATGATCTGCGCGCGGAGGCCGTCATTCCGACGACCGATCCTAAAAGCACGATTGGTGCTGCAATCGATTTCCTCAAAGCGAACGCTGGGTTTGAAGCGGTTGGAATTGCGTCTTTCGGACCTGTGTGTCTGGACAAGGCATCGCCTGAATGGGGCTATATAACCGCAACAACCAAGTTGGGTTGGTCGAACACAGCTGTTGCGCTCGCGATCGCCGACGCCACGGGCGTGCCTGTCGCTTTCGATACCGACGTCAACGGCGCGGCGCTGGGTGAACATCGCTGGGGTGCGCTGCAAGG
>JAYTWA010000389.1:0-4806 GCA_043743675.1 Sphingomonadales bacterium | reverse complement strand
ACTGATTTCGACACTGTCTTCGGATGCAACTGATGTTTCAAAAGCGACGCGTTGCACTTGCTCAGACGACACAGATGCAAGCACTGCCATTTGCCGGATTGCCGCTGCGCCATGCGTATGCCGAAGTATTTTCATGCTCCGTACTGACAGGGGCAGTTTGGCAAACATAGGAACATTGTTGTCAAGGGGAACGGTAACGGCAGATGTCTCGGGCATCGAGCGCGCGTCATTGAACGAAGGCAATACGGCAGCAATGCCTACTGGCCACAGCGCAACAACACGAACCGTCGTCCAGCCGCCGAGCACCATGCCCAACGCACGCAACGGTCGGCTTGTCGTAGTCATTCGGCGGGCATGACATCGGGAAAGGCGTGCGCGGTCTTGTCCCAGCGGACGACGCCTTCGCGGCGCATACGTAGATAAAGCCACAACGCGCGACGCGCCGCCATGATCGCGATAACATTGCCGATTACTGCACGTGGGATGGCGCGCAGCCCTTCACGCCAGCCATAAGCGCGAGTTACAAAAAAGCAGCGCACAGCCAGCCGCCAGAGCAGGATCAGACCACTCAGCGACAAAATGTATTCAAGCATCGGTGTCGTTGCGGGTGGTGCCGTGCCAAACACCTTGTGAATCACGACTAATGCTATCGTTAAGACGAGCGACGCATAGCCCGCCAGCAACACCACAGCACCAATCAAGGCGCGCCGATCATGCAGACGCATCCACCCTTCGGCCCATCCGCCACGCCAGCCCAACCGGTCCCACCCCGCAAGCGCAATCCCCGTAATCCAGCGCGATTTCTGGCGCACCGCAGCTTCCAGCGTCGCTGGGAAATGCGCGCGGACGCCAACCATTGCATGTGCCCCCGCACCCGACAGCCGGACAAATGCCCCGCGCCCGCCAAACTCGGCCAGCCGCAGCCCAATCTCATAATCCTCGGTCAGGCTGTCACGGTCAAACGGCGCACCGCCACGATCATTGGCAACCCGTTCAAGCAAGTCACGCGCGAAGGCACAGCCTACACCTGCCGCAGGGATCGCGGCACCGATTGCCTCGCGCACGACAATCGTCTTGCCATGCGCCTCGGCAAATTCATCGCTATAATGGCCGCCGATCCAGCGCGAGCGGGGATCAGGCAATGGCAGTACGGGGAGCTGAACCAATGCAAAGCGCTCAATCAGCGTATCAAATACGCGCAGTTCCGCCGAATGGACAATGTCTTCGGCATCATGAAGGACGACCGCTTTGGCGCGAAAACCCTCGACATGTTCGTCACGGAGCAGCGCCCGCCACAATGTGTTGAGGCAATCAGCTTTGGTCGTCGGCCCCGGCACATCACCGACAACCACGCGCACTTTGGATGACGCCACAGCATTTACAGCAGATATTGTCGCGGCATCATTTGGGTAGCATCCGACGTAAATACGGTAATCAGGATGGTCGAAAGTCCGCACTGCATGGTCGATCATCCGACCAATCACGGCGGCTTCATCCCACGCAGCAACAAAAACGATAATCGGACCCAGCTTTGTCGGCGGGTTCAACGTGGTGATGTTAACGCGCGGATTGACACGATAAACCGTAAACCGGCGCCACAATGTTCGCGCAATCCAAATGCAGTCGATGACAAAATCATCAAAACCACCAATCAGAAACCCTATTGCTGCGAATAACGTCAGCTCATATGCAGCAATGCTTAGCCAATAGTCCAAGACCCGCGCCCCTTCGCGATGTCGAAAGGACAAAGAATTGTTTCGCTTTACAAATGAGTCAACCGATTCGTTAAAATCGAAGCTAATACTGGCCCGTTATGATAAAGTGCGAAAAGAAACAGTGCCGCCTAATTCACGCGACAACTGGCTAACCCAGTCCGTATTGCACTCGATTGCAGCAATGACTTTTGTGCTCGCACCTATTTCTGTCGCGCCAATCGTTCCCGAACGTTGAACCTGCCGAATCAAAGCGCGAGCCGAAGCACCGGCACGGTCATGGTGAAGTATTTCACACAGCGATGCCCGAGCGCGGGGACGAATAATCTGCAAAAACCCAAAACCGTTCACGGCAGTTCGTTCGTAGGGTTGGGGTAGTGCGGCATCAAAGGCCTCAGCTATCGCATGACGCTCGGCCTTACCCGCGACAGTTGGCAGGTCGATGCCGATATTGCCTGAGATGCCAAAGCGGCGGATCGCTTGTCCGGCGGCGCTGGCTCCGGCGCGCGCATCGTCACCATCAACATCGATAAGAGTCATGGCAGGCGTCAGCGAAATGCGTAATGTGCCGCCCGGAAAGGCAACAATCCCGCTCGCTGCGGCTTCCAGGCATTCGGACCAGCCAGCATCTTCCAGAAAATCGGCATCATTCGCACCAACAAAATGATGCGCGCCGATACGTTCGGCGAGAGCGGGGCCATCACATAGATCTGCATTCGTAACACGTCCCTTGGCCCGTTTCAGCGCGCCCGGTTCAGGGATCGTCTCGCGGACGATTTCAACGCGAATTGCCGAGCCTTCAGTGATTTTGGGCAAAGGCTCGATCAGCACTTGGGTTCCATCGTGCAACGTTGCAACACCGCGGCGACCCGGCACGAGGATCGACGTTAGCCGTGCATCGGTCACACTGCCCGCGCGAAGCCCCGGCAGTTCTATTTGCGCCTCGACAATAACACCGTCCTCAACCAGCACAGCGCGACACTCGCCAATACCCGTTTCATAAAGCCATTCAGCCAATGCCCGCGCTCAGCAACAAATTGCGGGTTTCAAAAAGCGGCAGGCCGACAACGCCCGAATGACTCCCCGACAGGAAGCGGACAAACGCTTCGGCGCGCCCCTGAATGGCGTAACCGCCCGCTTTGCCTTGCCATTCGCCACACGCAATATAGCCATCAATCTCGGTAGCGGTCAGCGGCTTGAACGTGACAATCGTATTTGACAGGCGATGGTGCGCCTTGCCGTTCGCAATCATCGTCACCGCGGTTAGCACATGATGACGGCGTCCTGACAATAATGTGAGACAGTCACGCGCCTGCGCTTCATCCTCGGTCTTTGGCAATATGCGGCGACCAACAGCGACAACCGTATCGGCAGCAAGGACGACAGCGTCGGGATGACGCGCCGCAACCGCGACTGCCTTAGCGGCGGCAAGACGCACAACATGCAAGCGCGGCAATTCGCCGGGCAACGGTGTTTCATCAATGTCGGCAGGATCAACAATGTCGGGCACAATGCCAATCCGGGCGAGCAGATCAAGGCGACGCGGGCTGGCAGAAGCAAGTATCAAGCGCGGCATCGGTGCACGCTTACTTGAACCGGTATGTGATCCGGCCCTTGGTCAGGTCATAGGGCGTCATTTCGCACAGCACTTCGTCGCCGACGAGCACGCGGATACGGTTCTTGCGCATTTTGCCCGCGGTGTGCCCGAGCACTTCATGATCATTTTCGAGTTTTACGCGGAACATCGCATTGGGCAGCAGTTCAACCACCATCCCGCGCATTTCGAGGAGTTCTTCCTTGGCCATTCAATCTCTTTATCAAAACAAAATCGCGCCGCCCTTAACGAAAGACGGCGCGATTGGAAAGTCAGTGTGTTTTTAAGCGTTACGCACCATGTGCAAGTGCCGCCAACAGCAACAACGCCACGATGTTCGTGATCTTGATCATCGGGTTCACCGCAGGACCGGCTGTGTCCTTGTAGGGATCGCCCACAGTGTCGCCGGTTACGGCTGCTTTATGCGCTTCCGAACCCTTGCCGCCGTGGTTGCCGTCTTCGATATATTTCTTGGCATTGTCCCATGCGCCGCCGCCCGACGTCATCGAGATGGCAACGAACAAGCCGCCAACAATGACACCCAGAAGAAGTGCACCCAGCGCAGCAAATCCCGAGGCCTGACCGGCGACAGCGGTAATCACGAAATAGACCACAATCGGCGCAAGCACCGGCAACAGCGACGGAATAATCATTTCCTTGATCGCTGCCTTGGTCACCAGATCGACCGTGCGGGCGTAATCAGGCTTTGATTCATAGGTCATGATGCCGGGGTTCTTGGCGAACTGGTCGCGAACGTCCTTCACCACTTCGCCCGCCGCACGACCCACGGCGGTCATGCCCATTGCGCCGAAGAGATACGGCAGGAGCGCGCCGAGCAGCAAGCCGACGATAACATAGGGATTCTTCAGGCTGAAATCGACGTCAAGGTTAGGAAAGAACTCGTCGAGATCAGTCGTGTAGGCCGCGAACAGCACCAGCGCCGCGAGGCCTGCCGAACCGATGGCATAGCCCTTGGTCACGGCCTTTGTCGTGTTGCCCACGGCATCGAGCGCGTCGGTCTTGGCGCGAACGCTGTCGTCCAGCCCCGCCATTTCGGCGATGCCGCCCGCGTTGTCAGTCACGGGACCATAAGCGTCGAGGGCAACAACCATGCCCGCCAGCGCCAGCATTGCCGTTGCCGCAAACGCAATCCCGATCAGACCCGCCAGCTGATAAGCAATGATGATGCCTGCGCAGATCACCAACGTCGGCAAAGCGGTTGATTCAAGGCTGATCGCCAGTCCCTGAATCACATTAGTGCCGTGGCCGGTTTCGGATGCCTTGGCGATGCTGCGTACGGGGCGATAATTGGTGCCCGTGTAATATTCGGTGATCCAGATGAGGAGGCCGGTGATGACGAGGCCGAGGAACATGCAGTAATAAAGCATCCGCCCGGTGAACCCGCCAGTGCCGTCAAGATTCGCGCCCATCACGGCTTCCATGTCGCCCAATGCATATTGCGTGGCGAACCAGATCACGACGGCTGACGAAACGGCCGTC
>JAYTWA010000388.1:0-2502 GCA_043743675.1 Sphingomonadales bacterium | reverse complement strand
GGTTCGCGATGCTGTATTCGGTCGTATTGCAGCATTACGCGCGTCAGTGCCGCTTGAGCAGCGACAACTGGCGGCAACTCAGCTGGCCCGCCGCGCAGTCGATGTCGACGCTGTGGCGCTATTCGGGATTGATGAGCCCGTTGTTGCTGCGCCCATATTGTCAGTGGCCCAATTGGATGGGACAAGCTGGCAGCAGCTGATCGCGCAGATCCCGCCGGCATCGCGCGCATTGCTGCGCAATCGCCGCGATCTGCCCGAGGCGGCGGTGCGGGCACTGGCAAGCTATGGGCTGTCGGATTTCGCATTGCCAGCCGGTGATAGCGAGGTCGTTGATACGAGTGCGCAAATTCGTGAGCTTGTAGCGCGGATCGAGGCGTTTCGGCTGGGCAGTACGGGCGTTGCGCCGGGCCAAAATATCACGCCACAAACACTTGAAGATTTCTCGTTTGAGACCAGTCCAGACGGCCTGTTCGACTGGATTGTCGGGGCTCCGCGTGAAGCGCTGATCGGGATAAGCGTGGCCGAAATTGCTGATGCGGGCGGTTATGGGGTCGACGGGCAGGCGGCGGGTGCTTTCCGGCGACGCGCGCCTTTCCGCGATGCGCGCTTGCTGGTGGCCGGGGCAGGGTCTGCGAGTGGCGACTGGCTGATCACAGGGTCGCCGGTATTCAATCCACGCGATGGGCGGTTTGCGGGTTATCATGGGGCGGCGCGACGACCGCGGCCGGATGAAGTCGCTGGACCGCTGGCGCATTTTGCGGGGACGACTCTGCCCGTTGATTCGTTGCGCCAGCTGATTCACGAATTGCGTACGCCATTGAATGCCATCCTTGGTTTTGCCGAAATGATTGACCGGCAGTTACTGGGTCCCGCAGCACTGGCTTACCGCGAGCAAGCTCAGGCAATCGTCCAGGATGGGCAGCGCTTGCTTGAAATGGTCGATGACCTTGACCAGGCGGCGCGGTCGCGGGGTGAAGCTGTGGATCCCCATCAGGTCAGCAATGCTGCGGCAATGCTGTTGCGGATCAAGGAGGCGTTGCAGCCTATGCTTGCGTCACGAGGGACGGCATTGGCTGTGACTTGTGAGCGCACTGTTGATATTGCTGGCATGAGCCCGACTGTGCTTGAACGATTAATGACGCGGTTGATTGGCGCTTCGCTTGGTCTTGCACGCTCGGGGGAAATCGTGGCTGTTTGCTTGTCCGAAACACCGGCCGGACAAGCGCTGTTTTCAGTCGAACGGCCATTGGCGCTCCACGGTGTGAGCGATGCGGTGCTGCTTGATCCAGGCTATGATCCAGAAATGCCGTTTCCCGATGCGCCATTGCTTGGTCTGGGATTTACGCTGCGGCTGATCGAGAGCCTCGCGCGCGATGTTGGCGGGCGCTTTTCGATCTCGGCAGATGCTTTTGTTCTGTCGTTGCCGGGTGCGCTGGCACATGCCGACTTGCCAGCAGGAACGCCAAGCGGCTAACAAACGCTGGCACTGGGGGCCTGTAGCTCAACGGTAGAGCCGGCCGCTCATAACGGCTAGGTTGCGGGTTCGATTCCTGCCGGGCCCACCAGTGCAGCGTTGATATGGTTTAGCATTGCTAAATCAATCTCGCGCAACTGGCGGGTGCCGGTTGCGTGACCCACAATGCTTCGCTATGCGATATATCTCGGTCGGGGAGTGGCGCAGTCCGGTAGCGCGCCTGCTTTGGGAGCAGGATGTCGCAGGTTCGAATCCTGTCTCCCCGACCATTATATCGGTGACTAATAAGTCGTTGATTTTATTGAAAAAAATACGCCATTTTCGACCTGTGTAGGAACTATGTAGATTTTTTTTGATCTTCTTTTGACCTAGCTAATTTGGACCGACTATTTTTAGTTGTTTTCGGTCAATGTCAAAAAGGGATCAAGTGACGGGTTAGCATAAGCGTGCGATTAGTTTCGTCTCTTGGTCATCTGGTTCTTTATGACTTCTTTATGCTTTCGCTCAAATTTTCCCCACGAATTTTGACGGTCATCTGAACCAATAGGGTCTTCATTCTGGAGACCCCTCTATGTCACTCGAACTCTGGCTTGGCGCTGTCGTTGCGCTTTTCATTCTTGTATATCTGCTTGCCGTGCTTGCGCGGCCCGAGCGATATTAAGGGGGCAGGCGATGACATTCGCGGGCTGGACCCTCATCCTGTTTTTCGTTGCATTGATTGCACTGTTGGCCAAACCGGCGGGCGCATTGCTCCACAGACTCTATGACGACCGAGCGTTGCCGCTGGAAAGTGGCATCTACCGTATTGCTGGGATCGGCTCGCGAGAGCAGAGCTGGGTTGGCTATTCGGCTGCGGTGCTTGCGTTCAACATCGCGGGCATCGGCTTGCTGTTCGCAATTCTGAAATTGCAGGGAGGTTTGCCGCTCAATCCGCAAGGGTTTGTGGGGCTTGAAAACTGGCTGGCGTTCAACACCGCGGTCAGTTTCGTCACGAACACCAACTGGCAGAATTACGGTGGCGAAACCAC
>JAYTWA010000387.1:0-3107 GCA_043743675.1 Sphingomonadales bacterium | reverse complement strand
TATGGCTTCGTCGAGTGGAAAACGCATGCCAAAGTATCAATGGTCGTGCGGCGCGAGGCCGATGGTTACCGCACCTATTGCCACTTTGGCACGGGTAATTATCATCCTGTTACAGCGCGGATTTACACGGATCTGAGCTTTTTCACGGCGGATCCTCGCCTCGCGCGCGATGCCGCGCAGATGTTTAATTACATCACTGGTTATGTCGAGCCTGCCAATCTTGAACTGCTAACCCTCAGTCCGAAAAGCCTTCGGCCTAATCTGTCGCAGCTTATCGACAATGAAATCGCGAACGCGCGCGAGGGCATGAAAGCGGCGATCTGGGCGAAAATGAATTCATTGGTCGATCCAGCGATTATCGACAAACTCTACGAAGCAAGCGGCGCAGGTGTGCAAATCGATCTTGTCATACGCGGCATCTGCTGTTTGCGGCCCGGCGTCCCCGGCCTGTCGGATTCAATCCGCGTCAAATCAGTTGTTGGTCGCTTCCTTGAACACAGCCGTATCTGGGCATTCGGCAATGGCAAGGCGCTGCCCAATGACGAGGCGAAAGTATTTATTTCGTCGGCGGATTGGATGCCACGCAATTTTGACCGGCGGGTGGAATATATGCTGCCGCTGCTGAACAAGACTGTGCACGATCAAGTACTTGATCAAGTTATGGTCGCCAATCTGATCGACACCGAACAAAGCTGGGAGCTTCAGGCCGATGGCTCATATCATAGATCAGAAACATCTCATAAACCATTTAACTTGCATCGTTATTTCATGACAAACCCATCGCTTTCGGGGCGTGGTGCTGCGCTTGAATCCAGTGTGTCGGTGCCGACACTCAGTCTCGGGCGGCGCTGAGTGTCGACGGGGCCGCTGGCGGCGATTATCGATATTGGTTCGAATTCTGTCCGGCTTGTTGTTTATAGCAATCCGCGCCGCGCGCCCGCGATTGTTTTCAATGAAAAGGTGGCAGCAGGGCTGGGCGGAAGCCTTGAGAAAGGTGGCAAACTTGACCCCAAAGCTGTCGTGATTGCATTACGCGGACTGGCCCGTTTCCGTGCCGTGACCGACGCAATGGGCATACCCAATGTCCGCACGGTCGCCACTGCCGCTGTGCGCGATGCAAGCGATGGCGCGGCCTTCATCGCGTCCGCTGCCACCTTAGGCGTCAATATTGAACTGCTTAGTGGCGAAGCCGAAGCGCGCGCCGCGGGAGAGGGCGTTATCTCAGCCATTCCTACGGCAGACGGCATTGTCGGTGATCTCGGGGGCGGCAGCCTAGAGCTTGTGCGCGTAAAAGACGGCGCTGTACGTGACCGCATCTCGCTACCACTCGGCGTTCTCCGCTTGCCGCCAATCCGTGCCAAGGGGCGACGCGCGCTCGATACGCATGTCAAGAAACTGCTGGTCAAGGCTGGATGGAAAAATGTTGAGCGTGACCTACCATTTTATCTGGTCGGCGGATCGTGGCGCGCACTGGCAAAATTGCACATGCACCTCACTGATTATCCGCTCCCGGTGCTCCATCATTATACAATGCCGCCACAAGCCGCCGTTCGCCTTGTCCGTGCAGTGTCAAGAATTGACCGCAAAGCCTTAAAAGCAATCGAGGCACTGTCGAGCACACGTATCCCGGCTCTGGGTGATGCGGCGGCGCTGCTGGCGACGCTGGCTCGGCAGTTGGGATCCTCGTCGCTTGTCGTGTCGGCATTCGGGCTCCGCGAAGGCTTGCTTTATGCAGATTTGAGCGAGGGCCAGCGCCGTGAGGATCCCTTGATCGCAGCCTCGCGTGCGGCAGGGGCGCGGCAAGGGCGTTTTGACGAGCATGGCGATATTCTTGCACGCTGGATCGCTCCCTTGTTTGTGAAAGACAGCGCGGAAAATATGCGCCTGCGCCACGCGGCATGTCTTCTTGGCGATGTGGCGTGGGCCGCAAGTCCCGAATTTCGCGCTGAACGTGGGCTTGAGGTTGCACTTCATGGAAATTGGGTCGGCGTCGATGCGCGTGGGCGGGCAATGGTCGGGCAGGCGTTGTCAGCAAGCTTCGGCGGCGGACTACTGGCTGTGCCCGTAATTACACAGCTTGCTTCTCCTGAAGATTTGGCGCTGGCGTCGATCTGGGGACTGGCAATGCGATTGGGTCAGCGGCTCAGCGGTGGTGTTGCCGAGCCACTTTCGCTCAGTCGTCTGTCTATGGACGATAAAGCGCTGACGCTGGTCCTACCCCGCGCGCAACGCGCGCTTTATGGCGAGGCTGTTGAGCGGCGGCACCGTCAATTGGCGGCGTTACTCGGACGCGTGGCCGTCTTGGGTTGAAGTTGGGTCAACATTTTCGGTGCGCGTCATCTTCATTTTGCCGTTGATTACGGCAAACGCCAGTCGTCCTTCGACAAGATCCAATGCATCGCGGCCAAATTGTTCATAACGCCAGCCGGTCAGGATCGACAGATTGTCACGCACGCCCGCCGCGAGAAGCTCAAGATCGTCTGTGCGACCCAGCAGGCGCGGCGCGACATTCGATTCCTTGGCACGAATTTTTAGCAATAGCTTGAGCAGGTCTGCAATCAGTGCACCATCCTTGCCAAGCCCCGGCTTGCGGTCTTCGCGCGTCGGCATCAATTCGGGCGGCAGCGGTGGCGCATTGGCCAATGCCGCCAGCATCCGTCCGCCAATATCATTGCCCGCCCACGATGCAGATAGCCCGCGCACCTTGGCCAGGTCACTCTGCGTGCGCGGTGGATGCAACGCAATGTCACCCAGTGTCTCGTCCTTCACAATTCGTCCGCGCGGCAAATTCTTGTTTCGCGCTTCGCTCTCGCGCCACGACGCCAGCGCGCGCAGCCGACCCAGCACTTCGGGCTTGCGGCTGGCAATCTTCACACGCAGCCACGCATCACCAAGCTCGGTGACATAATTCGACGGATCGGCGAGCTTTTCCATTTCCTGATCAAGCCACCCGCCACGCCCGGTTTTGATCAGCTTGTTCAGCATCATCGGGAAAATCTTGGCGAGATGCGTGACATCGCCAATGGCATAATCAATCTGGCGATCATCAAGCGGTCGCCGCGCCCAGTCGGTAAACCGCGCGCCCTTGTCGAGCGATATGCCGAGCC
>JAYTWA010000386.1:0-3037 GCA_043743675.1 Sphingomonadales bacterium | reverse complement strand
TTTTCGATCAGGTGAAACGCGCTCCAGTTCGGATCGCCGAGCAGGCTGTGGCCCTTGTTGGGGCGCGTCGGATCGGCCTCGACATAGGGTTTGTGGCCGGTGTCACCCGCCAGCACGCTTTCCAGTTCAGCGCGGATCGCCAGGGTGGTGGCCTCTAGCCCCGCGACCCACGGAAAATCGGCGGGATTGAAAAACTGCGTATGCGGCAGGCCGGGAAAGAAAAAACTGGTGGGTGATTGCAGGTAAAGCTGTTTCTCGCCTGACAGAATCGCCAGCGCTTCAGCAAAGCGCGGCCCCGCGTTGCCCACGCCACGCGATGCCAGTTCTTGGTCGAGATGCCCGCGAAAACTGCTGCCTGCACGGGCAAGCACGGCCTGTGCCGCTTCAAGCCGCTGAACCAGATCGGGCGGCAGGTTCAGCCCCGCCGCCGTATTCACGGCCATCGTATACCATGCAACCGCCGCACGATCATCGCTGACGCGGACAAATGCGTCGCCCTTCATCAACAACGCATAAAGATTGCGCGGCTCCCGATGGAGAACGGCATCAAGCGCCGCATCCGCCGCGGGATAATCACCGAGCAAGGCACAGCTTTGCGCAAGGAGCAGCCACGGCTGAGCCGCGGCATTGCCTGCGCCCGTTACGTCCTCAAATGCTGCCCGCGCCGCCGCAGCATCGCCACGCCGCAGCGCATCGATCCCGTTTCGAGTCAGCGCATCGCTATCCATCGCCCAAGCCCTAATTGCGTGACGCGCGCGCGCAAGCCCTTTAGAGCGGTTTCCATGTCATCGCGTTTCGAAACCATCGTCAGCCGCCGTGCGATTATTGATCGGCGTGCGCTTGCCGATGTGCTGGTTGAAGCATCGACGCGAGCGGATGCGGTTGCGATTTTGAAACCTGCGCTGGAAGCAGGTCGCACCGAGATTGCCCGTCGCTTGTCCGAACATCCCCAACGCGGCAATGACGCCGCATGGTGCCAAGCATTTCTGACCGATCAGATATTGCGGCTGGCGTATGATTTCACGGTGCAACGGCTTCACCGGTTGGGCAGCCCGACCGCGTCCGAACGGCTGACGTTGCTGGCGGTGGGGGGATATGGGCGCGGCGAAATGGCACCGTTTTCGGACGTTGATATTGCGTTCCTGACGCCGTGGAAACAGACGGCGTGGACCGAACAAGTCATTGAATCAATGCTCTATACGCTGTGGGATTTGGGGCTGAAGGTCGGGCATTCGTCGCGCTCAATTGATGAAATGATCCGCATGGCGAAGGGCGACCTGACGATCCGTACGGCCTTGCTTGAGTCACGTTATGTCTGGGGCGATCAGGCGCTTTATGACGAAGCGTCGGCGCGGTTTCAGGCCGAAGTTGTGGCGAACACCGCGCGGACGTTCGTCACCGAAAAGCTCGCCGAACGCGATGTGCGACACAAGCGGATGGGCGACAGCCGCTATGTCGTCGAACCCAATTTGAAAGAAGGAAAGGGCGGCCTGCGCGACCTGCACACGCTGTTCTGGATCGGTAAATATGTCCACCGCGTGCAGACGGTGGCGGAGCTGGTTGAGAAAGGGCTGCTGACTGCGCCTGAGCTGAGCCAATTTCAAAAGGCCGAGAATTTTCTGTGGGCGGTGCGCTGTCATTTGCACAGCTTCACCAATCGCGCCGAGGATCGCCTGACGTTCGACGTTCAGCCCGAAATCGCGCGGCGGATGCGTTATGCCGACCGGCCCGGACGATCAGCCGTTGAACGCTTCATGCAGCATTATTTCCTGATGGCGAAACAGGTTGGTGACCTAACAGGCGTGTTCTTGGCCCACCTTGATGACAGCATGGCGGCAAAGGGGCGGCGCTTCACGCTCGCCGGATTCATGCGAAGCCCGCGCAAACTGTCGGGGTTCGTGCTCGATCGCGGGCGGCTCGCGCTGCCGTCGGATGATTGGTTTCAGGCAGATCCGGTGCGGATGATCGAAGTGTTTGCGCTCGCCGACGAACATGGCCTTGAAATTCACCCGCAAACGATGCGCGCGGCCAATCGTGATGCGAAGTTGATCGACGCCAAAGTGCGTAACGACCCCCGTGCCAATGCACTTTTTATGCAAGTTCTGACGTCAAACCGCGACCCTGAAACAGTGCTGCGGTGGATGAACGAAGCGACAGTGTTCGGCCGGTTCGTGCCCGATTTCGGTCGTGTCGTGGCGCAGATGCAATTCGATATGTATCACCACTACACGGTTGATGAGCATAGCATTCGCGCCATCGGCCTGCTCGCGCGGATCGAAAAGGGTGATTTGAAAGCCGATCATCCACTGGCGACGGTTATAATCAATCAGCTCGTGTCGCGCCGGGTGCTGTATATGTCGGTGCTGCTGCATGACATTGCCAAGGGACGCGGCGGGGATCATTCGGTGCTGGGTGCCGATGTCGCGATGAAGCTGTGTCCTCGCTTTGGACTGTCACCCGCGGAGACGGAGACTGTGGCGTGGCTCGTGCGCTGGCATTTGCTGATGTCGGCAACGGCGTTCAAGCGCGATTTATCCGATTATAAAACGATCATGGATTTTGTCGAAGCGGTGCAATCGCCCGAACGGCTGCGGTTGCTCCTCGCGCTGACCGTGGTCGATATTCGTGCTGTGGGTCCAGGTGTTTGGAACGGGTGGAAGCGGCAGTTGCTGGGCGATTTGTATGAGTCCGCCGAAGAAGTCCTCCGCCTGGGCCACAAACAGACGGGCCGCAGCGAAAAGATTGCCGCAAAACAGGAGGCGCTTGCTGAAGCGCTCGACTGGGAGCCCGCGCGGTTTGAAGCCTATCGCAAGCGCTTCCCCGAAAGCTACTGGATTGCCGAACCTGACGACATTCTGATCCGCAATGCCCATAATGTTGCCGAGGCGGGCGACAAGCCGCTGGCGGTGAGCGCGGAAGTCTATCCCGCGCGCGGCGCGACGCTGATCACGGTTCACACCGCTGACCATCCGGGCCTGTTTTACCGGCTAGCTGGGTCAATCCATCTGGCGGGCGCAAGCATTATCGACGCGCGCAT
>JAYTWA010000385.1:0-8893 GCA_043743675.1 Sphingomonadales bacterium | reverse complement strand
GTCAGCTGTGACGATGCACTCGCCCCGAATCGGTCGCCGATAACAATATCAGGACCTTCATCCCCTTTTACAGGCGGCATTGAGTGCAGGTCGATGAGCAGCGCCGAGCCCCATTGCAGCCGCGCCGTATCCAGCGCACGGGCAATGGCCGCATGATAGGGTGTGTGAACGTCACGCAATCGCGCCGCAATGTCCATCGGGTCAAAGGGCGCACGCCACAATGGGCCGACGCCCCACAGCCGTGTCGGGATGAGGCCGAGCCCGGCACGCGCCTTTGTCGATGCCAACCCGCCATAGCCACCGCGAATCATGTCAGGGTCAAGATCATCGGGCGCACGGTTGAGATCGATTATGAGGCGCGGGGTTTTCGCAATGATCGTTGGGGTGCCCGTGACGGTGTCAGCCAGTCGGTCGGCATAGCGATCTTCAAGCGGGCGTATCGAGCCAAGGGGTACGCGCAGCTGCGCAATCAGCGCCGAATCATAATCGCGTCCGGCGTGCGGCACTGACAGGATGACCGGACCCGACGGCGGACTGAAATATGATGTGGTGAATGATTCGAAAGCCATCGCCAATGTCGTCTAATGCAGGTTGGATACCGCAACAGCCTTTTTCATGGAGCGTGCTGGAAAATATTAAGGGTCAAGCGCATAGATGGTGCTGGATTCGCGAACAATGCACGTTTGCGACTGGGAAAATTGCATGCCGCGCATATTGCTTGCCGAAGATGATGACGCGATGCGCACCTATCTGGTGCGGGCGCTCGAGCGATCGGGCTATTCGGTCATCGCCGTCGACCGGGGGACGGCGGCGCTGCCGCTGATCGAAAATGGCGGCAATTTCGACTTGCTGCTGACTGACATTGTCATGCCCGAAATGGACGGGATCGAACTTGCGCAGAAAGCAGCTGTGATTGCGCCCGACATGCGCGTGATGTTCATTACTGGCTTTTCGGCGGTGTCGTTGCGGGCGGGGCAGGCGCTGCCGCAAGCGAAGGTCTTGTCAAAGCCGTTTCACCTCCGCGATCTTGTCATGGAAGTTGACCGGATGTTCGCAACGCCGAACGCCAGCGAGCTTTAGGCGGGTTGCCAGCCGCACAGGCTGGCGTTAGGGGATCGCAGCGTGGGCGTATAGCTCAGTGGTAGAGCACTGTGTTGACATCGCAGGGGTCCCAAGTTCAAACCTTGGTACGCCCACCATTTTCCCATCATTGAACCGCCGTAATCCGGTTAGCGATCAGGTCATCGACGACTGACGGGTCAGCCAGTGTTGATGTGTCGCCCAGCGTTGTCACGTCGCCTTCGGCAATCTTGCGCAGGATGCGGCGCATGATTTTGCCCGACCGCGTTTTGGGTAATGACGGTGCAAACTGGATGGCGTCGGGCGCTGCGATGGGCCCGATCTCAGTGCGAACCCATTTCACGAGTTCGCTCGCCAGTGCCGCGTCGCCGGTTTCGCCGACGTTGAGTGTGACATAGGCGTAGATACCCTGGCCTTTTATCTCATGCGGCATGCCGACGACGGCCGCTTCGGCGACTTTGGTATGGAGGACGAGCGCGCTTTCGACTTCGGCCGTGCCCATGCGGTGGCCCGATACATTGATAACGTCGTCCACTCGGCCCGTGATCCAGTAATAGCCATCCGCGTCGCGCCGTGCGCCGTCGCCAGTGAAATATTTGCCGGGGAACGTCTGAAAATAGGTTTCGAAAAAACGCTGGCGATCGCCCCAGACGGTGCGCATCTGCCCTGGCCAGCTGCGCGCGATGACGAGGCATCCTTCCGCCGCGCCGTCCACGACACTGCCATCATTATCGACGATCTGCGGTTCGACGCCGGGGAGCGGGAATGTCGCGGAGCCGGGTTTTAACGGCGTGAACGCGGGGCGGGGGGCAATCATGCCGGCACCGGTTTCGGTCTGCCACCACATGTCGATAATTGGACAGCGGCCACCGCCGACCACATCATGATACCAGCGCCACGCCTCTGGATTAATGGGTTCGCCGACTGAACCAAGCAAGCGTAGCGACGCGCGGCTGGTTGACGTGACGAAGCTGTCGCCTTCGCGCATCAGGGCACGGAGTGCCGTTGGCGCGGTAAACAATGTCTGGACCTGATGCCGGTCGATGACTTCCCAAATGCGCGAAGCCGTTGGCCAGTTCGGCACCCCTTCATACATCAACGTCGTGCCGCCGTTCGCCAGTGGCGCGTAAACGACATAGCTGTGCCCCGTGACCCAGCCGACATCGGCGGCGCACCAGAAGATTTCACCAGCTTTGTAATCGAAGCAGGTCTCGTGCGTCATTGTGGCCCAAAGCAGATAGCCGCCCGACGTGTGAACGACGCCCTTGGGTTTGCCGGTCGAGCCGCTGGTGTAGAGAATGAACAGCGGGTCTTCGGCATTCATGGGTTCGGGGGCGCAGTCGTCGCTGACGTCGGCCTCATGCAGCCAAAGATCGCGGTCGGGCAGCATGGCCACGTCACCGCCGGTGGCCTGGACAACAATGATTTTTTCGACGCAGCCCGCAATCTCGGCAGCTTTGTCGACATTGGCTTTCAGCGGCACGCGCTTGCCACCGCGACGGCCTTCATCCGCCGTGACAATGATGTTCGAATCGCAATCGGTGATCCGTCCGGCAAGCGCATCGGGTGAGAAACCGCCGAACACAACCGAATGGATCGCTCCGATCCGCGCGCAAGCAAGCATGGCGAATGCGGCTTCGGGGATCATTGGCAAATAAAGCGTGATGCGGTCGCCCTTCTTTGCGCCCGCTGCTTTCAGGACATTGGCGAAACGGCAGACTTCGGTGTGCAGTTGTTTGTAGGTGAATCGGCGTGGTTGTTCCGATGGCTCGTCGGGTTCCCAGATGATGGCAACCGTATCACCGCGTTCGGCAAGATGCCGGTCGATGCAATTAGCGCTCACGTTGAGCACGCCGTCAGCGAACCAGCGGACGCCGAAATCCGGCTCGTCGAAGCTCGATTCATCCATTTTCGTTGGGGGCTGCACCCAGTCGAGCCGTTTCACGGCATCGCGCCAATAAACGTCGGGATCGTTTAGCGACTGTGCATAGTCGGCAACGGGATCACCCTTTGCACGCGCCGTCCAATATGCCGGAACCGGAACAATCATGTCGGCCATCGATGCACATTCCTTATCGACTATATGTCAGCCCCAGCCAGAATGTCTGCGGTGTTCCTAGATCCTGTATACCGCTCGACGATATGCCGGAAACAACCTTTTCGTCGAAGATGTTTTCTGCGCGCGCGACGATACGGACGCCCGTGATCAGGGGCAGGCTGACGACACCATCGATTGTGAAGGCTTTGGGAAGCTGACGTGTTTGCAAGTCATCCTCATACTGTGCCCCTGCATAACGGATACTCAACGATCCTTGCGGCCCGGACACTGGCAAATAAGCAAAGGTCGCGCTGCCCTGATGTTCGGGGGTTTGCGCCGGGCGTTTGCCGTTGAGGGGCAGGGCAGCCCCGCTCGCACGGACGCGGGCATCGGTATAAGCGTAGGACGCGGACAGGCGGAAATCGGCGAGCGGGACGGTTGCGGTCGCCTCGATTCCCTTCACTTCAATGGCATCGACGTTCAGCCGCTGGCGGAACACGCCGCCTGCCGCGACGAAACCGACTTGGGGAAAAGTGCCGGGGCCGGTGCCGAGCGTGACATTGGCGATGGCACCGTCAAGCTGATTCCAGAAGGCAGTGAGGCCAAGCGTTGCCTTGCCTGAGTGCAGCCCTATGCCCCCTTCAAACCCTCTTAGTTTTTCCAGTCCCAGCACGCCATTGGCTGCCGTTGCATCGGCCCCGACACGGAAAGGGCGGTAAAGCTCGTTAAGAGTGGGCACGCGAAAGCCCGAATAGCCGGCTGCGCGCAGATCGATGGTATCGGAAATTTTCAACTGTGCACCGCCGCGAAACGTGGGGCGTGTGCCCGAACGGTCGGCATACGTCAGGTCGAGTGTCGGAAGACCAGTGCCCGTGGCGACTTCAGTCAGCGTGCCGCTGCGGATCGACCAGCGATCAAGCCGTGCACCGCCGGTAAGCGTCAGCGGGCCAAGGATGGCGCTGCTTTCGATGAAAGCACCATAGGTTGTGTTGACGCCGCCCGCACGGCGAATGCGGGTTGGGGCGCCGCCGAGATAACGAAAGAACTCGTTGGTCTGTCCCGATGCGTCACGGACGTCAGCACCAATGCGCAAGTTTTTCTTAGCGCCAACTGGCGGGCGGATTTCTATTTTTGCGCCGAGGCCAAGCGACGGGGTGTTGAATTGGTCGAGCGTGGTTGTCGTGCTCGACCGATCAGTGGCCGTCGCGACAAAGCCCGAGCGAAAGCCGCGTTCCTGAACATAAGCCAGTGCCTCGAAACCCCAGCGTGCGCGCCCGACAAGCTTGATGCTGGCATCCGCGCCCCGACTTCGCGAGGCTGTGCCTGCGAGGCCACGCAGGCGGTGGTCGTCATAAATGAGGCCGCTTGCCTGTAGCTCAAGCTCACGATTGATCGGGGCAACACCGCGCAAGGCAACACTCCAGGCGTCATAGCGGGCAGGCACATCGGCGGTGCCGCGCTGTGACGCCGGGATCAGGATATAGCCATCGCCGCGATCCCAGCCTGCGTTGATGCTCGCAAAACCATCGCCAAGCCGCTGGGCGATGCTGCCCGTGATTTCGCTCGCATTGCGGCTGCCGCCAAAGGCGCGCGCTGAAACACTGGGCAGGTCATCGGGACCGCCACTGGCCAGCTCGATTGTGCCAGCGACCGCGCCCACACCGAACGCACCTGCGCCACCGCCCCGGGTAACGCGCGCCGAGGATAGCCGTTCGGGGCGGATCGCCGAATAGGGGATATAGCCGCTGAAAGGGTCCGCCTGCGGCACGCCGTCGAGCAAAATGAGGGCGCGGCTTGACGCATTGCCGCCCAGCGCGCGCAGCGTTGCGCCTTGGCTTGTCGGGTTGGCCGCGCGGCTATCGGTGCGGCGAAATTGCTGGAACCCGGCGACGTCACCCAGCACGTCCTCGATCCGGCCCGATGCATTGAGTGACAGCCGGTCGCGCGCGATGACGACACTGTCATAGGCTTCGATCCCGATGGGGGCATTTAAGCCGCGTCCCGTAACGATGATCGGCGTGGCTTCCTGGGCGATCGCAAAAGCAGGGACAACAAACGCACCAGCGGCAATAAGAAATTTCATGCCTGTCCCTAAACCCAAGCAGTCAACAGGTCATCCTCCCGATGGGCAGGTTAGTGCATCCGGGGCGACGGCGCTTGCGCTTTCAGATCGGCAAGCGCCTCGCGATATTCAGTCCGGTGCCGGTTCCAGCCGAGCAGACAATCGCCATAAGCAACGCCCGCATAGGCCGCCGCCGCACCTGTCCACGCGACCCAATCGGGCGCGCCAAGCCATTGTAATGCGACAAAGATGAAAATGACGAAGACGCCAAAACCGAACGCCGTAGCAGCAGCGGCAATCGGCGTGTCCACGGGTGCGGGCGCGATTTCGTTGGCGCGGGATTGAGCTTGGTCGAAAATGGTCATGAGCATTTATAGGCAACACCATGTGAATGCCAAGCGCCACACAGAGGCGACAAATTCGGCTTGGACATATTTGCTGCGGTGCAATATAGCATTTTTATGGCTGATGGAGACCCAACGCTTCGCAAAACTCGCCGTCCCGCTGCGCTGCCGCTGCCCGATCAGGTGGCACTGGTGCTTCAGGGTGGTGGTGCACTCGGTTCATATCAGGCCGGCGTGTATGAAGCGCTTGATAGTGCCGGGATCGAGATTGACCGCGTTGCTGGGATTTCGATCGGTGCCGTGAATGCGGCGATTATCGCGGGCAATCCCCCCGAAAAGCGGGTTGAGCGACTGCGCATGTTCTGGGACCGGTCAAGCGCGACGCTGCCGAGCTTTCCAATCTGGCAGGATGATCTGTCGCGCGAGCTGTTGCATTTATGGTCGGCTGGTGTGGTCGCAACAATTGGTGTGCCAGGTTTTTTTAGCCCGCGTATGCTGTCCCCGATGTTTGCGATTCCGCAAACGCTGGAAGCACTCAGTTTTTACGATTCGTCGGCATTGGCGGGGACGCTGAACGAGTTGGTTGACTGGGATTTGCTCAACGATGGTCCGGTTCGACTGGCTGTCGGTGCCGTCGAGATTGAAAGCGGCAATTTCCATTATTTCGACACTGCACATGAACGGATTGATGCGCGGCACATCATGGCGTCGGGTGCGCTACCGCCGGGCCTTCCGCCGGTCGAGATTGACGGGAAGTTTTGGTGGGACGGTGGCCTGGTGTCGAACACGCCGCTTCAACATGTCCTCGATACACAGGACGCCGCGTGCCTTGTTTTTCAAGTTGATCTGTTTTCCGCCTCGGCCGTGATGCCGCACACGATCATGGACGTGCTGGCGCGTGAAAAGGAAATCCGCTTTTCAAGCCGGACGCGGCAAGTGAGCGATGCCCTCCTAAAGCTGCGCAAGGAACGCGAAACGATCCGCAAGGTGTTGAACAAACTACCCGCCGAATATTGTGACGATGCCGATGTTAAAGCGCTAAAGGCACTTGCTGAAGAATTTCCGGTCAACGTTGTGCAGCTCATTTACCGTGCCAATGCCTGGGAAGGCGGCGCGCGCGACTATGAATTCTCGGGCCGCACGATGGCTGAACATTGGGATGCAGGACAGGCTGATGTCGCGGCAACCATCAGTCATTCGGAGCTTGTGGCTAAGAACATTGTTGACGGCAAAACTGCGGCGTTCGACCTGACGCCACGCTGAGGCGGGACGCTAGACGCGGATGGTTAACCCGCCTACTGTCTTAGTCATACGCCACACCGGCGACTCGTTTTGTGCAGGAGTTTCAATGACCAAAGTGCTTTTCGCCGGGCTGTCGCTCGCGGCTTCGTTGCTTGCCACGTCATCCATTGCTGCGCCGGGGCGTTTACCAGGCGGTGTTTTGCCGCTGTCCTATGACATCATGGTTGAGCCTGATGCGACTAAGCTGACGTTTACCGGCATCGAGACGATTGCCATTCAGGTGACAAAATCTACGCGGACAATAACGCTAAATGCCGCCGAGATTGCGATTTCAAGCGTAAAACTGAACGGGACCATCGCCGCAACCGTTAACATCGATGACAAGGCACAGACCGCGACGTTTACGTTTGCAACGCCCATCAAGGCGGGCAAGCATAGCCTGTCGCTTAGCTATTCGGGCAAAATATACCAGTCTGCGACGGGTATGTTCGCGATCGATTATGACAATATCGACGGCAGCAAAGATCGGATGCTTGCCACGCAGTTCGAAGCACCCGACGCACGCCGCTTTGCACCGATGTGGGATGAGCCCGGCATCAAGACACCGTTTACATTGACCGCGGTTTCGCCCGCAGGCCAGACGGCATTTTCGAACATGCCCGTCGCATCAAAGACGACCAATGCCGCTGGGAAGACTGTCTGGAAATTCCAGTCAACGCCCAAGATGTCGAGCTATCTGCTGTATCTCGGCATGGGCAATGTTGAGCGTAAGACGACTATGGTCGGCAATACCGAAATCGGCGTCATCACGCGCAAGGGCGTTGTGGATCAGGGCGATTATGCGCTCGCCAGTGCAAAGACGCTGCTGACTTATTACAATGATTATTTCGGCACGCCCTATCCATTGCCCAAGATGGATATGATCGCCGGGCCGGGATCGTCGCAGTTTTTCGGTGCGATGGAAAATTGGGGCGCGATTTTTTATTTTGAAAGCCGCCTGATCATCGATCCCAAATTCGCGACCGAAGACCAGAAACAGGGTATTTTCAATGTTGTTGCGCACGAAATGGCGCATCAGTGGTTCGGTGATCTCGTGACAATGTCATGGTGGGATGATTTGTGGCTGAACGAGGGTTTTGCGTCGTGGATGGCGTCCAAGGCATCGGACGACTTGAACCCCGAATGGAAATCACTGACGCAGAGCATAGCGTTTGACCGGCAGGGTGCGATGTCGCGTGATGCCCGTGTGACGACGCATCCGATCATCCAGAAAATTTCGACACCCGACGAAATCAGCCAGGCCTTCGACGACATTACTTATCGCAAAGGCGAAGCGGTTATCCGCATGCTCGAAGGTTCGGTGGGCGCGGACGCGTTCCGCACGGGCGTCCGCAGTTATATGGCGAAATATAAATATTCGAACACAGTGACTGACGACCTGTGGGCCGAAGTTGCAAAGGCATCAGGCATGCCCGTCAAACCAATGATGGACAGCTTTACGACGCAGGGTGGCGTGCCGATGATCAAGGCGACCATATCGCCGTCAAGCGACGGCGGAGAGGCCGTAACGCTGACACAGGGGCGGTTTGGCCTCGATGCTGGATCGAAGGGTGCACAGACATGGCTGGTCCCTGTCAAGCTGCGCCGCATCGGTAATCCGGACAATAATGTGACCACGGTAATGGCGTCGGGTGCACTGCCGAAGACCACGACGATGGGCGGCCCCGGCGGCGCGACCATCGTTAACGACGGACAGAGCGCTTATTTCCGCACGCTTTATGATGATGCGCATTTTGCCAAGCTGAAAAGTGCATTCGCCGATCTTGGCATTGATAATCAGGTTGGCCTGATCGCCGACAGCTATGGCCTCGCGAACAGCGGTGATGCGTCAATCGACCGGTATCTCGGCCTGATCGATGGCGTGCCAACCGACGCGTCGCCTCTGGTGTGGAATGTCATCGCAAACCAGCTCGGCGGGATTGACGTCATGCTGAGTGACGCCCCACAACAAGCTGCATTTCGCACTAAGGCACGCGCATTGCTCGCCCCGGTTTTTGCCAAAGTAGGCTGGACAGCGAAACCGGGTGAACCGTCGTTGACCGCCCTGTTGCGCGAAGCGATCATCCC
>JAYTWA010000384.1:0-2778 GCA_043743675.1 Sphingomonadales bacterium | reverse complement strand
AGGCGGCGATAGAATTCGAAAATATCCGCTTTTTTCATGGGGCCGTCATGGGTCCCGGCGGGTGTGTAGCTTTCCAGTCCATGCCTGTGCACACGCGTTTTTCGACCGAGGGGTGCGAGTAGAAGATGAACTCCTGCACCGCTGACGGGCGCGGATAGCGATATTCGGCCGTCTTCACGAGGGCACCCGACAGGGCATCGGGCAAGTTCACAGTGCGCAACGAATAGGCATCAGCTTCGCTTTCGCTCGAGCGCGTCAACGTGTTGATCACCGGCGTCGCAAACAGGCTGAATAGCCCGATGGTGAACAGCAGGATGGGCAGGCCCGTCGGGTCGCCAATCGCCGCTTTGCTGCCAAAGGCGCGGGCAATGCGCGGAAACAGCCGGTCGGCAAGGAAGAACAGGACGATGGCCAGCAACGACAATGTGATCACAGATCGCCAAACATGGCCAAGCACATAATGGCCGATCTCGTGTCCCGTGACCGCGCGGACTTCGTCAAGCGAAGCCTTGCCGAGCGCGACGTCCGAAATGGCAATCCGCGCCGATCCCATGACGCCTGACACATTGGCGGTGAAATTGTTTGACTGGCGCGACCCGTCAAAAACAAAAATCTTGTCAGCCGGGATATTCGCTTCCTTGGCCATGACCAGCAGTGCATCGCGCACCGGCCCGTTCGGCACGGGCTTATATTTGTTAAACAGCGGTTCGATGACAATGGGCGAAAGCAGCAACGTTGCCGAAATCGCAAACGCCGCCAGCCCACCCGACCAGAGCCACCATGTCTTTCCGGCACGGCGGATAAGTGCGTAAACGCCGAGGAAGAACAAAGCACCGAGCAAGGTCGAGATGGCGATACCTATCGCACCCTGCATCAGATAGTCAGAAAGCGGCTGGCTCGTCCGGCCATAATTTTTCTCGCGATACCAGCCGCTGTAAATGTCCCATGGCAACGAAAGCACGGCGTTGATCAGGAAGAACAGCACGCCGGTCAAATAAGTGCGCAATGCCCAGCCACGTGCGCCCAAACGCGCCCAGAGCTTGTCGAGCCACCCCGCGCGCACGACAATCCATGTCAAAATACCGCTAACCACAAGCCCCCATAGGATCAGCCAATGACTGCCAGTTGTGTAGGCCGCGGCCTTAGCCAAGGCTTCGGGGCCTAGTGAGTCGATATAAGCGGCGGTCGCTTTTGCTGGATCAAAATTCATGCATCACTCCCCATGTGTGTTATTTGAACAATACACACTATCATTTGGCTAGCAAGCGCTGCATCAAAGCCCCAGCACGTCGGCCATGGTGTATCGCCCCAACGGTTTGTCGCTAAGCCACAATGCCGCTTTCACCGCCCCGCGCGCGAAAATGCTGCGGTCTTCGGCGCGGTGGCCGATTTCGATGCGTTCGCCGTCTGCTGCCAGGATGACCTTATGATCGCCCGCAACCGATCCGCCGCGCAGGGTCGCAAATCCGATGCTGCCGACATCACGCGCGCCGTCACGGTCGAAGCGGCTGAGTTCGGGGAGGCTTTTACCACGACCCCGCGCCGCCGCTTGGCCGAGCAACAGCGCGGTGCCCGAAGGCGCATCGACTTTGTGCCGGTGATGCATTTCAAGAATATCAATGTCCCAATCCTCGCCCAGTCGCGCCGCTGCTTGCTCGACCATCGCGCTCAGCAGATTGATGCCGAGCGACGTGTTCGCCGCCTGAATGATCGCAATTTCCTTTGCGGCATCATCAATCATCGCCTGATGCGTATCGTCCAGCCCCGTCGTTCCAATCAGGATCGGTGTGCCCGCCGCACGCGCCGCCGCCAGATGATCGGCCAGCGCATCGGGCACAGAGAAATCAACAATCACATCGCTGATTTTAGCCATCGCCGCGGCGTCGCCACCGATGTCAATTCCGCCGTGCGTCGCATCTGCATTCTCGGCGGCCAGCGCAATCGCTTGCCCCATCCGCCCCGCGCTGCCGAAAATGCCGATTCGTGTTTTGCCCTGTGCCATCGCCGTCCTATAGCGCGGACGTGCGCGACATCCACAACATCGTCATTCTGACCGGTGCGGGCATTTCGGCCGAAAGCGGGATTGCGACCTTTCGCGGCCCCGGCGGATTGTGGGAAGGGCACCGGGTCGAGGATGTCTGCACGCCCGAGGCTTTGGCGCATGATCCTCATCTTGTGCATCGCTTTTATGATGATCGCCGCGCGGCACTGGCGACGGTTGAACCCAATTCGGCGCATCGCGCACTCGCGAAACTCGATGCCGAATGGATGGGCAACCTGCTGATCGTCACGCAGAATGTCGACGACCTGCACGAACGGGCAGGGGCGAAACGCTTGATCCATATGCACGGCGAATTGTTGAGTGCGTTGTGCGCTACCTGCGGTGATCGCGGCCTATGGGAAGGGCGCTTGCCCCCGGGCACGGCATGTGGCGCTTGCGATGCACTAAGCCTGCGCCCTGATATCGTTTTCTTTGGTGAAATGCCCTACGACATGGACCGCATCTACCGCGCGATTGGCGATGCAGACCTGTTCGTGTCCATTGGCACATCAGGCGCTGTCTATCCCGCCGCTGGTTTCGTCGAAGCCGCGCGTGGGGCAGGGGCGCAGACACTTGAACTTAATCTGGAGCGATCAGCGGGGTCGGCGATGTTCCACGAAACGCGATTGGGGGCAGCGTGTGTGCTGGTCCCCGAATGGGTGGAGACTCTAATCGCTAAGTTTCGCACTGCTCCAAATGTCGAATGATTGGTTGATCGCATTCCACGATGTGGTCGC
>JAYTWA010000383.1:0-5156 GCA_043743675.1 Sphingomonadales bacterium | reverse complement strand
CTATGCGGCCTCCGCCGAAGCCAGCGGTGGTCAGTTGACGCCCGGTGAGATCGTTCAGCTGACCATGAAGTGCCAGGAATTCATGTTTCAGGCGCAGCTAACTTCGAACATCGCCAACCGCAGTTCGGACGGCGTCCAGCAATTGTTCAAACAGCAATGACAGTGCGTTTTGTCCCGCACGCTGCATTGCTTGCGCTCCTCCTGCTCAGCGGCTGCGGCGATCAGGAAGTCTATGGCAAGCTGACCGAAACCAGTGCGAACGAGATGATCGCGGTGCTTTCTCAAAGCGGGATCAAAGCATCAAAAGTCGCTGGCGAAAAAGAAAACTGGAGCATAACCGTCGCGACTGACGACTTTGCCCGCGCGGTCGAAACGCTGCGTGCGCAAGGGTTGCCGCATGAAAATTATGACTCGCTGGGCACGGTGTTCAAAAAGGAAGGGTTTACCTCGACCCCGCTCGAGGAACGCGCGCGATTGATTTACGGGCTGTCACAGGAACTCAGCCGGACAATTAGTGAAATCGATGGCGTGGTTCAGGCGCGGGTCCATTTGACCATGCCCGAAGCCGACCCTTTGTCACGCGAGGCCAAACCATCGGCGGCGTCGGTCTTTGTCAAATACCGCACTGGCTTTGACCTTCGCAGTCAAACAGCAGCGATCAAGGCACTGGTAACCAATGGCATCGACGGGCTGACATATGAGCGGGTCTCAGTGGTGATGGTCCCTGCACAAGCGCTTCCAGTAGTGGCAGCGCAACAGAACAGCATCGAACTAGGCACGCTTGGCCGTATTCTGGCCGGTCTGGCGGCAGCGGCGTTGCTCCTTTTTGCCGGGCGTGCATTGATCCGTTCGCGACGCAAAGCGGGGCTGCCCGTTTCACTGAAGTCCAAATGAGCGAGCGTATTGCCCGCCGCGCTGATCAACATGCCGCCTTGGGCATGACGGATACACGCGGCGCGCGATTTGCGCAGGTGTGGACGGGCGCGAAAGGGCCGGACTTTACCGATATGGCAGCGGTGCCGCGCTGGCTGCTACTGACAGAAAACGAGCAAAAAAGAGTCGCGCAAGTCACTGGCCTCATGAAGCACCGCGCCGCCATAGAGCGTGAGCTTTCCGGTCCGCGCCTTGCCATGCTGGCAGAAGCCATGGGTGAAGATTTACTCGACGCCGTTTGCGCAAGTGATTTTACCGAAGATCTGCAAAGCAATGCCACACTACCGCGCCCCGATATGATCGTTGCCGACGGTTGGGATGTGATGCATCGCGGACTACCGACTGTTTTAGCATCGCGTTTTTCCGATGCCAGCGGCGATCCGAAAGCACGGGCACTTTCCGAGAAGGCATTTGATCTGGTCCGTGCGCTGTGAGCTTTCACCTCGCATTTGCCAGTGACACGGCATTGTTAAGCAGTGACCGGCCCGTCATCAAATGTGCCAACCGCGAGGCATTTAGTGATGCATTGGTGCTGCTAAAGGAAACAACGGCCCTACGCGATCAGGCAAAGGCGCAAATATCCGATGCCCGTGACGTTGCACGCTACGAAGGATTAGCCGAAGCGCGCGAAGCCGCAGATGATATGATGACCAATGGTCTAGCGGAAGTCGCGCGTGCAATCGAAGCCCATGCCGAAATCCGCCGTGCCGACATTGCCGAAGCGGCATTTGCAGCCGCGCGCGCCATCATCGGTGAGCTTGACAACGATATTGTCATGCAGCGAATTATAGACCGAACAATCGCTCGGCTGGACGGCGACAAGCCGATGACTATCGAAGTTGCGCCGGCAATGGTCGATGGACTTGTGGCACATCTCGCCGATTTCAACCATATTATCGTCACCGCAAATACTGAATTCGGGCCAACCGATTGCCGCATATTTGCGTCGTCGGGCCAGATTGTTGCCAGCCTGTCGGTGCAATTTGATGCGCTCGCCGCGCGCTGGGGATTATAATGCGTAGCGACAGCCTTTCGCTCATCCGGGCTCTGGACAGCGCGCCGATGTTTGAACAGCGCGGTCGCATTGTCGGTGCACTCGGCACTACCCTGCGCGTCACCGGCGTCCGCGCGCGGATTGGCGAGAACTGCGAAATCATCGATCCCGAAAGTGATTTCCGCCTTTGGGCCGAAGTTGTCGGCCTGTCCGATGGCGATGCAATCCTGACACCGCTTGGCGATATTCGCGGTCTCAGCCTCGCCAGCGAAGTCATACTGCGCAGTGGCGAAGATCGCACGCCTTATGGTCTCCATTTGCTCGGGCGCGTGCTTGATGCCCGCCTGCAACCGCTCGATGAACATGGCCCTGTCCGCCGCACGCCTGATCGTCCGATCCATGCCGACGCACCAAACCCAATGGAGCGCGCACCCGTGAATACGGCGATGGAAACTGGTATCCGCGCGATCGACGGCCTGATGACGGTTGGCATCGGCCAGCGCATAGGGATTTTTGCCAGCGCGGGCGGCGGCAAGAGCACCTTGCTCGCCAATCTATCACGTCACGCAAAAGCCGATGCCATTGTCATCGCCATGATCGGAGAACGCGGTCGCGAAGTCCGCGAATTTGTCGAAGACGCGCTCGGCCCCGAAGGACTGGCGCGGTCAGTCGTCATTGTTGCGACGTCGGACCGACCGGCGATGGAACGTGTCCGCGCCGCCCATATCGCCACGGCCATTGCAGAGGGTCTGCGCGAGGAAGGCAAGCACGTCCTCCTCCTCATGGACAGCGTCACACGCTTCGCCCGTGCCTTGCGCGAGATCGGATTGGCAGCGGGTGAACCAGCAGTGCGGCGCGGCTTTCCACCGTCAGTTTTCGCCGAACTCCCGCGCCTGTTCGAACGCGCAGGGTCATCAGCCAAAGGCGCGATTACTGGTATCTACACCGTCTTGCTTGAAGATGAAGAAGGCGACCCGATTGGCGAAGAAGTCCGTTCGCTGCTCGACGGACATATTCATCTTTCTCGCAAATTGGCGGCAAAGGGGCATTATCCCGCCATCGATGTGCTCGGCAGCCTGTCACGCCTGTTCCCCAAACTGGCCACGCGCCCGCAACAGCGCGCGGCGGAAGGGCTGCGTGCGATGCTCGCAAAGCTCGACGAGATCGACCTGCTGATCCAGATGGGCGAATATGCGCCGGGCCGCGATATATTGGCGGACCGTGCGATCGATGATCGTGATGCCATTAATACGTATTTACGGCAAACCAATGATGATCACACGCCGCTAAGTCACAGCGTCGCACGCCTTCGCGCCTTCGGAGATGACGATGGCGGATAAGCATGGCATCATCCGCCTGACGCGCGTGGCACAAGTGCGCGGGCTGCGCCTGGCCCGCGCGGCAGAAAAGGCTCAGTGTGCGCATGAGTCAGCAATTGCCACGCACGCGACAGCATTTGATTATCTGGATCGACAACAAGCATTGGTGTGCGATGCCCGCACCATGTTCGCGCGCGATCCGGCCTGCCCACAGGGCAAACTGTGGCTTGATCACAGCATCGCGCAAATGGGCGTCCGCGCCGAAGCGGTCATTGATGCCGAAGCCAATGTCGAAATTGCCGAAGCGGACCGTGCCGAGGCTGTCCGCGCAGTTGCACGCCATCAGGCGCGCAGCGACCGGATTTCAGAACATCACAAAAGCCTGCTTCGTGCTGACCGTCTGCAAGCCGAAGCCATAGCGGAACTTGATGCGCCCGCAGCTGCACGGGCAGCAGGGCTGTGATGAAAGGTGATGCCGCGATTGCGCCAAAGACGACGCCAATTCAGGGCAAACGACAGGAGGGCGATGCGCCTTCCGATATTACACAAAAGCAACGGCTTTTTGCCGATGCGCTGAACAAGGCATCGAACAAGCCCTCAACGCTTCGAAACAAATTGGCAGAAGATCAGCCGGTCGTTGCGCTGGTAACAGGCCCTGTTAACTACGCGGCCACTGCGATGGCACCGACTCCAGCAACCGCCCCGAGTGATGCCGCATTCGCCGCGCATATCGAGCGCATTGCGGCGGCAATTGCCGAAGTGACAGCGGGCGGGGCGAAGGCCGATGTACATTTGACTCTACCCGCCGGACCAACGCGGATTGATGGTGCCGTCATCGGGCGCGATGCGATGGGCCAGATTCATATTGTCCTGACAACAGCATCGGCGATTACACCAACCACAGCGGCGCAACTTCAAAGTCAGTTGACCGAACGCTTGCTCCGCCGAGAAATCAAGGTCGCGAAAATGGGGCTTCAGCGGATTAATCGCCGCGAGTCAGACGCTTAGTGCCAGTGTCCGTTGCGCAGCAGCGCGCACTTGCCCGCGCTCGAACGCCGCAGTTTCATCGGCATGACGCGCCCATGACCGGCGAAGATCGGCGGCGCGCGCGACGTCGCTCGGATCCTGCCGCAGCAAATCACTCGTTAACGTTCGGGACGACAGCGACATCATCGTGCTGATCATCCCCCATGCCATGAACCGCGAGATCAATGTGCGAAATTCTTCGCGGCTCATCAATTCGCTGCCCGGCCCGAAGGCACCGCCAACCGCCGTCGCGTTGAGAATTTCCTGTGTTACGGCAACACCATATTCATCCGCCCAACCAGTCAGACTGTTACGTTCGATGACCAATCCGTCGCGCGTGTCCTCATCGACATTATAGCCATCATTGCTCTGAACAACCGCCAAATCGCCACCTATGTCCGATGACACGCCGGTAATAATCATCGCGCGTTCGTCCTTGGTCACCGTCAGCGTATCGAGGCGAAAGATGTCCGTTGCCTTTGCATCGGGTATTGTTTGAAGTGTTATTTTTGCTCCATTGCCGAGGATAACACTCGTCGTGCCCCAGAAACGCGCCGCCTTTGCCCCATCGAGCTGAATTTCAGCCGCCCCCCAGATACGTATGCTCTCCTTGGTTCCCGTGTGCGCCACAAAGACAGCAGATTCGCGCTCATCAACTGACATCGAATAACCATCGGTCAAATCAAACGCGATACCGCCGATCGACTGACCGGTTATCGTAAAGCCACTTAAGCCCGAGACCCGCGGCTTGTCATAAAGGATGACATCGACCGTGTCGGGCAACACCGCCGCCGCCATCACAGGTGCGGCAATTGGATGCGTCAACACACTTTCAGCGATGAGCGCCGGACCTGTGCTGGGTTCCAGCGGTATGAAAATCGCTG
>JAYTWA010000382.1:0-6201 GCA_043743675.1 Sphingomonadales bacterium | reverse complement strand
TGCGTTCGCAAGGCATCGCCTTCGGTGTAAAGTGTTATCGACACATCAAGGCTCTCGTCACCACTTTCGAGCCGCTGGACAATGGTTTCCAGACGCTTGAGCGCATCCTCGAATGATAGGGTCGTTAAATCTTCGGCCATGCCCGCTTAGTGACGGGCGGTGGCGCGGGGGTCAAGCTGGTGTTTGGCCCGCTGCTTTGGCCCGCTCTTCGGCGACCAGTTCCTTGCGGCTCAATTTGCCGACCAGAGTCTTGGGCAGGCTCAACCGCACTTCGACATCAGTAACCCGTTCATGCTTGCCCAATTGCGGGTTCAGCCATTCTTTCAGGCCCGCACCATCCGCGCCAGCATTTAGCGTGACAAACGCCTTGGGAATCTCGCCATGATAGGCATCGGGAATACCAATCACGAGCGCTTCTTTCACCGACGGGTGCGTATAAAGAACGGCTTCGATCTGGCTCGGGAAGACCTTGAACCCGCCGACGGCGATCATGTCCTTCAACCGGTCGACAATGCGGATATAGCCATCATCATCAATCATCGCGACGTCGCCACTGCGCAGGAACCCGTCGACAAATGTGTCCGCGTTCGCCTCGGGACAGCCCCAATAGCCTAGCATCATCTGCGGGCCGGAAAATACCAGCTCACCCGGTTCGCCGTCAGGCGCTGGCTTGGTCGAATCTTCGCGGTTGACCAGCCGCACGGTGGTCCCCGGTACGGGCTGACCAATGCTACCCGTCTTGTTGATCCCGTCATACGGATTGCACGCGACCACGCCCGAACTTTCGGTCAAACCATAGCCTTCGACCACGCGCGCGCCGGTTGCCCGTTCGAACTTTGTTTTCAACACGGGCGCAAGTGGCGCACCGCCCGAAATACAGATACGTAAGGATTTGAATGATGTGCTGCCCATATTGGGATGATCGAGAAGTGCCTGATACATGGTCGGCACCCCTGGCAGTGCCGTCGCCTTTATCCGCGCGATCGTTGCCAGTGTCGTTTTCGCATCGAAGCGCGGCAGCATCGCAATCATGCCGCCCGCCAGCACCGTCCGGTTCAGCACGCATGTGTTGGCGAACACATGAAAGAACGGCAGCACGCCCACAATCCGGTCGTCCTTTCCACCGTGCGGATCAAGCGCATGAACCTGGCGCGCGTTGGCCGTCATATTCTGATGCGACAGCATTGCGCCCTTCGGCACCCCCGTCGTTCCGCCGGTATATTGGATAAGCGCAATTTCGTGCGGATCAATCTCGACAGGCTTGAAGGGGCCCGTCACCGCGCCAAGCCTGATAACCCGCGCATCATCGGGTAGGACAGCAATGTCCTTGCGCTTGAATAGCGTATATAGCACGCGCTTTATCGGCGGCAGAGCATCAGCGATGCGCCCGACAATGATCCGGTCAATCAGCCCTTTGTCCAGCAAGGCGGTTGCGGTCGCCATCAATTGCGGCACGTCGCTGGTCACAATCACGCGCGTGCCGCTGTCGGATACCTGATGGACAAGCTCGGTCACCGAATAAAGCGGGGACATGTTGACGATAATGCCGCCCGCCATCAGCGCACCGTAATAGGCCACCAGATAATCCGGAACATTGGGCAGGAACAGGCCGACTCGATCCCCCTTCGCCATCCCCTGCGCTTGCAAACCACCGGCAAAAGTGCGCGCGCGCGCATCAATCTCCGCATAGCTTGATTGCGCACCCATGAAATCGGTCAGGATTGATGTCGGCGTCTTTGCAGCACTGGCAGCAAACATCGCGGGCAGCGTCATCGGAGGGAATTTCCGATCCCACGCTGACGGATGCACATAATGCTCTCGCCAGACGCTGATCGGATCGCTCATCATGACAAGTCTAAGCTAGGCCGCAGAATAAAAATAGACCCCGTCACGGTCTTCTTTCACCGCGCGCCCCGTCACTTCCAAGTGGCGCAAATGCGCGAGCGCTTCGCCCGTTGCGAGACCAAGGATGCTGTCGTCAATCGCGCGTGCGAAGAGCACGCCAAAACAATCGACCGCGCGACGCGGTTCCTGTGCCAGCCGATCATGCAGCCGGTCAAGACTGACGCGGTGCCCGTCCTCCAGCCGGCCGAGCCGCGCGTGCAGTCCCTTGAACGGTTCGCCATGCGCGGGCAGCACCAGCAAGCTATCAGGCAGAGCACGGAATTTGGTAATCGACGCGAGCCATTCGCCCAGCGGATCCGCCGTCGGCTCGGTGATCGTCACCGATACGTTCGACGTGATCCGCGGCAAAACCTGATCGCCTGCAATCATCAAATCGCCGTCAAAATCGATCAGACAGACATGCTCGGGGGTATGGCCACTGCCCACCCACACGGTCCAGTCGCGCTTGCCGATGCGGATGACGTCGCCTTCGGTTATCCGGACATGGCCGACTGGCAGGGGCGATACGATTTTGCTGAAATTGCCCCAGCCCTTTGCTTTCATCGCGGCCACCTGCGCGTCGTTCCAGCCCGCCCCGATCAGCTGATCGACAGCTTCCACCGGCGGTTCATCGCGCACATCCGCCATCAGCATCCGCGTCAGCAGATATTCGGTGCGATTCATCCACAGCGGGACTTTGTGCGTGTCACACAGCCAGCCCGCGCATCCGATGTGATCAGGATGGAAATGCGTCGCCAGTACGCGCGTCACGCGCCGTCCGCCCAGCGCGCGCTCCCATGCTTCCTTGCTCGCAGGAAGGTTCAGTCCGGTATCGACAATCGCGACGCCGTCACCATCATCAAGCACCCACACGTTAATATGCTTCAGCAGCCCCGGCACCGGCAACCGCGTCCAGCCCACGCCCTCGGCAATCGGAAAGACATCGCCATAACCCGGCGCAAATTCGCCAAGCGGGTATGTCAGCCCTTTGGCAATCAGCGGCTCGAACCCGTGATCGGTCAGGCTGGCGTCATAAGCAGGCCGTTCGGATACGCTCACAAACTACCCAGATAATGTATATCTACCGCCAACTCGCAATCGGCCAGCACCCGCCCGATCGGCACCGCACTCCCCGCGCCATCTTCAATCGCGCGCTCAAGGACAGCCTTCTTCTCATCCCCGGCAATCGTGATTAGCATGGCCCGCGCTGACAATATTGCCGCCGCCGACAATGTAACGCGCGCGACGGGGGCGTCTGCTGGCAAAGGATCGGGCATTACACCCAAGGCGCGGCGTTCCTTGGGGCCGCTCAAGGCTTCATCCAGATCGGGGCCGGGAAAGATCGACGCCGTGTGCCCGTCGGCGCCCATGCCGAGCCAGACAAGATCAGGCGGCCATGGCAGATCGGCGAGGCGTGCATCGGCGGCTTTTCCGCTCATCTTGTAATCCGCAGCGGTTGCGCCTGTCAGCGGGATCACCCGCGCGCCTTTGGGCAGGAACAGCTTCGCAAGCATCGCGACGTTCGACATGTCGCTGGTCACATCAACAATGCGGTCGTCGGTCGGGATGATCGTGACATCCTTCCAGTTGCGCTTTTGTTCGGACAATGCCTTCAGCGCCAGATAAGGCGTCTTGCCGCCGGGCAGTGCAATCAGCGCGCGGTCATGCCCGTCCAATGCCGAATCGATGATGAAGCCCACATCGCCTGCGACTGCCTGCGCCATTTCGTCGGCGTCTTCATAATCCCACCATTCGGCTTCAATCGTCACAATGTTGGTTCCTGTACTGGGGGTTGCGGGGTTGGGGGTTGCGGGGTTGGGAGTTGCGGGGTTGGTTCCGTGTTGGGCGTATCGGTCAGCGCAGCGGCTTCAATAATGTCGAGTGCACGGTGTGCCTCGATATAGCGGCGCGCTTTGGCCATCCAGTCAGTTGCTTTTTCGCGGGCCGGCAAACGCGCAATTTCGGCAAGCGCGCTTTCGACCTGCCCGCCTTCAAGCCGGAGTTGCGCGCGCTGGACGCGATCATCGGCGGCAGGCGATTCAGTGCCTTGCTTGCGGACGATGACAAGGCTGCCAAGTGTCCGGCGGGTCGATTCCCACCAGCTTTCATTGGCACCGCCACCCACAAGATCGGGGGCTATCGCCGTCAGTCCCTGGTGCAGCCCTTCAACCGTGACCGGCTGTTGTGCCCCCGCTATAATCGCGGCAACGGCGCGCGGTTGCGTGGGACCAAAACGATCCCGCAATTCGCCTTCAATATAGCCGAGTGCAACGCCCCTATCGAGCGCACGACGCGCGGCAAACGCGATCAGCAAGCCTTCCGCACGCTCAGCATTTCCGGCCGCAGCGGCAGCGCGCAAATCAACCCGCGCCATGCGGCCTTCAAGGTCGGCTATCCGCGTGTCGATGGCACTCGTCTGGCCAATGGTGACAGCAACCGGCGGCCCTTCGGCGGCCATCATGCCCGACGGTTGCGCGGCGACAAGCGGACGGTTTGGCGTTGCCGTCGCGACGGGTAACGGTTCATTACCCGCAATAAAGCGCTTCATTGGCGTCCATTGCGTCAGCGCCCACGCCATCAGCGCAAGCCCGCCAAGGAACGCGAGCGTCGCGATGATGAGTGCAGTGCGTAAGGGGCGCAGCGGGCGCGGGTCGTCGGGAACTTGGCTTGCCATCATTTCGGTCCGGTGAAAGATTTGCCATCGCACAGCATTGTGGCAAGTGCCAGCATCGCGTGGTCGGTCGGCTCGGTGGCTATCGAAACCGACCGCCAGCCGGTGCCTACAGCGTCGGCAACGGGAGCACTGATCGCAATCACATCAACAAGTGATGGCGACGGGCAAAGCGCGGCAAACCGAGCAGCGGCGCGCGCCGAATGAGCCATCGCGGCATAGCGCCCGGCCGGCAGTGCGACCTCGACGGGTGCGGCCGCGTAAACCACCCGCGTTGTCACGACGAACGGTAAATACGGATAGGGCGTGTGGTCTTCACCAGCCAAATGCAGCGGGCGCGAATGCCCTGCCTCGCCCAGTGCGCGAAGGGCGTCTGCCGCATTGCCAGCGCCTTCGATGACATCGGCAAATCCGGCTTTGCGCGCGGCATCCGCCGTGGCGGCACCGACGGCATAGGCGGGAAGCACGCGATAAAGACCAACCGCGCCACCGCCGTAACGCACGGCGTTGGCACTGGTGAGCAGAACCGTGTCGAACAACGCGGGATCAGGCGCGTCCCATGCACGCGGCTCAACAGCGAACAGTGAACGGATCATGGGCGACAGGCCCATCGCCTCACCACGTTTGGCCGTTGCGACGGCCCCACGTTCAGGCCGGAGAATGAGCAGCGGTATCATCCGCCGAACAGCGCGCGCAGCTCCGGTGTCGCGCGGTCAAGCAAGCGGCGGGCGAGCACGGCGGGGGCATCGGCGCTGTCGACAACAATCATATCGCGGACGTGATCGCGACCATCACCTGACAGGAGTTCGGCTGTCAGCGTGAGCGTGGTCTCCATCCAGCTGGCATGGGCACCAACCGGCGAATGGCAATCGGCGGTCAATGCCGCGAGCAGCGCACGTTCAGCCTCAACCGCGGTGCGCGTCGGGACATGATTGATCGCATCAAGCAGCGCCCGCATGTCCGCGTCATTCGTCCGCGCTTCAATTCCCACGGCACCCTGCGACGCGGCGGGAAGCATCTGTTCGGGATCAAGCGCAATACCAATCTCGGGACTGCCCAGCCGGTCAAGCCCTGCGGCGGCCAGCAATGTCGCATCCGCTTCGCCCTTTTCCAACTTGCCGAGCCGTGTCGCGACATTGCCGCGAAAACCCACAATCTGCACATCAGGGCGAAGGCGCTGGACCTGCGCAGCACGACGCGGCGAACTGGTGCCGACACGGGCATTTTGGGGGAGTGCAGCGATGCTTGCCGCCCCAATCAACCGGTCGCGCGGATCGGCGCGTTCAAGGATGGCCGCCAGCGCAATGGCATCGGGCCGGATTGTTTCGACATCCTTCATCGAATGCACCGAAAAATCGATTTCACCCGCCAGCAGCTTGGCGTCGAGCGTCTTGGTCCACAGTGCCTTGCCACCAATTTCAGCCAGCGGGCGGTCAAGCACAATGTCGCCCTCGGTCGTCAAGGCCACGATTTCGATGTCCACCTCCGCCCAGCCATGCGCGGCAATCAGCGCGGCTTTGGTCATATGCGCCTGCGCCATCGCAAGTGGGGAGGCACGGGTGCCGAGACGATAGGGGGGGCGTTTGGCGGGCATAGGCTGGCTGTGCTAGCGACGCGCGCATGAATGGGAAACCCCTCATCATCCT
>JAYTWA010000381.1:0-3451 GCA_043743675.1 Sphingomonadales bacterium | reverse complement strand
GCCGCCCGCGAAATCAAGCGCGCCCATGCCCCAGAGATAGCCGGTATCGGTCGGCGCGTCGGGCAGGAAATCCGGGCCCGCCCAATACCAGACCATGTGGGCAATCGGGAAATACACGACTGTCAACCATGCAACCACGAACACCATGAGCGCCGAAAACTTCACGCGCTCGGCAAACGCCCCGACGATCAGCGCGGGCGTGATGCACGCAAATGTCATCTGGAAAATAACAAACACATATTCGGGCAGATAGACATTGTTGCTGAATGTCGCGGCATAGGTGCCCGCGCTCACGCCCATCAACATGACTTTTGAGAAGCCGCCAACAAACGGTCCGCCGCTGGTAAAGGCCATCGTATAGCCCCAGCAAACCCAGACGAGGGCAGCGACACTGACAATCATGAAGACCTGCATCAGCACGCTGAGCATGTTCTTCGTGCGAACCAGCCCGCCATAAAACAGCGCGAGCGCGGGGACGGACATCATGAGGACCAGCACGGACGACACCAACATCCAAGCCGTGTCGCCCTTGTTGACCATTGTTGCTTGCTGCTCGACTGTGGGCGCTTTAATTAGCTCCTGCGCCCAAACAGGGGTTGTGGCGAGCAGAGCGCATGCCGCCCCCGTTATCGCCAGCCCGAATTTATCGAATATCTTCATAAGTCCCCCTGCCGCTTAAAGCGCGTTATTGTCGGTTTCGCCGGTGCGGATGCGCACGGCCTGTCCGATTTCCATGACGAATATCTTGCCGTCGCCGATTGCGCCCGTGTTGGCCGATGCCTGAATGGCTTCAACAACGCGATCCGTCAGATCCGAGGGGCAAGCAACTTCGATTTTGAGTTTCGGCACCATGTTGGTCGAATACTCGGCCCCGCGGTAAATCTCGGTCTGGCCTTTCTGACGCCCGAAACCTTTGACTTCAGTCACGGTCATGCCAGTGACACCCAGCTCTGTCAGGCTCTCGCGAACCTCATCGAGCTTGAACGGTTTGATAATTGCAACAACGAGTTTCATGCCGCCCCCTTGGCTGTTCGTTTGTGCAACGCAGCAAGAGGCGTGCCAAACGCAACCGCCATCACAACTGGTCGAACGCCCGGCAAAACTGGATTCAGATTAAGCAGCGCGATTGCATATCTGCCTAATTATTTGGCAGGAACGCGATCCTGAAGGCGAACGGGCAAGCCATCGATACTCTTTGTTCGGTGCTGTTGATAAGCGAGCAATTCCGCCTCGGTATATTTTGCCGCATATTTCTTGAGTGTCTGGCTCTCGCGATCAAACGTCATCAGCGGCACGCCCCAGCCGCAACTTGTCTGGACGCTATCGATGTCAAACTCGAAAATCTGGCGTGTGCCAGGGAGCATTTCGAAATGTGCAGCAATGTCCGCCCATCCGGCGTCCTGCGGCAAAACCACCCGGCCTCGCGCATAAATACGCAAGATCAGCGCTGGGCGGTCGAATGCACAAAACATGATCGTCGCGCGGCCATCAGCGGCAAGATGCGCGTGCGTTTCATTGCCCGACCCGCTGACGTCGAGATAGCCGACGCGCTTAGCCCCAAGCACACGAAAGCTGTCCATCCCCTTGGGACTCAGGTTGATGCGCGCATCGGCGGCGGCAGTTGCGACAAAGAAGACGGGTTGCTTAGCGATGAAAGCGCGGTGGTCATCTGTCAGGTGGTCGGTAAATTCGGACATCTTTACCCCGCGCTATTTCCCAAAGAAATGATCGGCAATATCCTTGGCAATGCGCGCCGGGCGCATCGTTTGCGCATCGATGCAGCACCAGCTTGATTGGACTTCGGCCAACACATCTTCGCCACGTTTGATCAGCGTTTGATAAAATGCGCGTGCGCCCTGCACTTTTTCAAGGACCACGGTGGCAATCACTTCGTCGTTCAGAAACGCGGGCTTGCGATACGTAATCTCGTGCTTCAGCGCGACCCATAGATGCGCCGCTACCGCGCTGGGCGGTGCGAATTTTTCCCAGTGGGCAACGACCGCGTCCTGAACCCAGTTCAGGTAACGCGCATTGTTAACGTGCCCCATGAAGTCGATGTCGGCGGGGACTATGCCGATGTTATGATAATGTGGAATCGCGGTCATATTCTTCGTCTACATCAAAATGCTAACCGCGACCACGGTATCCCGGCACATCTTGCGCGGGGAGCCATAATCCGGCGGGTGGCTCACCTGATTGCCAGAACACATCAATCGGAATGCCGCCACGTGGATACCAATAGCCGCCGATGCGCAGCCAGTGCGGGGCCATTTCGGCGAACAGGCGTTCGGCAATGCCGACAGTGCAATCTTCGTGGAACGCGGCGTGATTGCGGAAGGAGCCGAGGAAGAGTTTCAAGGACTTCGATTCGACGATGGTTTCAGCGGGCGCATAGTCAATCACGAGATGCGCGAAATCGGGTTGCGCCGTGACGGGGCACAGCGACGTGAATTCAGGCGCGGTGAAGCGTACGAGATAGGGCCGTCCAGGCCGCGGGTTTGGCACATAATCAAGTGTCGCGGCTTCGGGCGATGCGGGCAGGCTGCTATTCTGGCCAAGAAATTTTGGTGTCATGTTTCATCCCATAATGGCAAAGGCGGGTGATGACGACTCTGATCCCGGTCCTTGGCGACCAATTGTCGTTCGACCTGTCCTCGCTTCACGAAGCGGACCTTGCGAACTCGATCATTCTGATGATGGAAGTGGCCGACGAGACCACCTATGTCCGCCATCATAAGCGCAAGATTGCGTTTATTCTTTCGGCGATGCGGCATCACGCCGAAGCGTTGCGCCAAGCCGGCTGGACCGTCGATTATGTGAAGCTCGACGATCCCGACAACGCGGGCAGCTTTACCGGCGAAATTGCCCGCGCGGTTGAGCGGCATGCGCCCGACCGGATCGTCGTCACCGAAAGTGGCGAGTGGCGGGTGCAAGCAATGCTCGAGGCGTGGGAAACCATGTTCGGCATCCCCGTCGACATCTGCGCCGACACCCGCTTCATCGCAACGCACCGCGAGTTCGACGACTGGGCAGAAGGCCGCAAAGCACTTCGCATGGAATTTTTCTATCGCGACATGCGGCGCAAAACCGGCTTGCTGATGGATGGCGACAAGCCTGCCGCGGGCGAATGGAATTTCGACAAGGAAAACCGCAAACCGGCGGGCAATAATCTGTTCGTGCCTGCCGCACCGCATTATCCGCCCGATGCGGTCACGCTGGATGTCATCGACATGGTCGCGGCGCGTTTTGCCGATCATATCGGCAGCCTCGACAATTTTGGCCTCGCCGTAACACGCGAAGACGCTTTGCATGCACTGGACCGTTTCATCGACGTTGCCCTCTCGCAATTCGGCGATTTTCAGGACGCGATGGTCACCGATCAGCCGCTGCTGTGGCACGCGCTGATTTCGCCTTATCTCAACAATGGGCTGCTCGACCCGCTCGAAGTGTG
>JAYTWA010000380.1:0-3878 GCA_043743675.1 Sphingomonadales bacterium | reverse complement strand
CCGCTCGACTTCAAAATAATGGCGGGCGCTCTCAACGTCTTTGTGCCGGGTTGAAGTCAGTCGTGCTTCACGGCATAGGCTCGCATTCATGAAAATCCGCATCTTTGTGACACTCAAGCCTGGCGTGCTCGACCCGCAGGGCAAGGCCATTCACCACGCATTGGAAGGGCTGGGCTTTACCGGCGTCAATGACGTGCGACAGGGTAAATTGATCGAACTCGACATCGACGAAAACGTGTCGGACGCCGACATTCAGGCGATGTGCGAAAAGCTCCTTGCCAACACCGTCATTGAAAACTTTCGCGTGGAACGCCCTGCATCGCTTGCCGATGCGGGCCAGCAAAAACGATGAAATCTGCCGTCATCGTCTTTCCCGGATCAAATTGTGACCGCGACCTTGCTGTCGGGTTTGAAAGCGTGTTCGGCGTGAAGCCCGTCATGGTCTGGCACCGCGAAACCGAACTTCCGGACGGCCTTGACGTCATCGGCGTGCCCGGCGGTTTTTCCTATGGCGATTATCTGCGCTCGGGTGCGATGGCGGCGCGGTCCCCGATCATGCAAGCCGTCATCGACGCCGCCGCACAAGGCCGAACGGTGATGGGTATCTGCAACGGCTTTCAGGTGTTGACCGAAGCCGGGCTGCTCCCCGGCGCCCTCATGCGCAACGCAGGGATCAAATTCGTCGGTCGCGATGTCGCCCTGACCGTCAGCAACAGCCAGACCGCATTTACAGCGCGCTACAACGCCGACGAGCGCGTTACTTTTCCGGTCGCCCATCATGACGGCAATTATTTCGCCGACGATGCCACGCTCGACCGCCTTGAAGGCGAAGGCCGCGTCGCATTCCGCTATGCCGAACCTGTCAACGGCAGCGCGCGCGGGATTGCCGGGATTATCAATGACGCGGGCAACGTCATCGGCATGATGCCGCACCCCGAACGCATGATCGAATCGGCGCATGGCGGCACGGATGGGCGGCGTATGTTCGAAGGGTTGCTGGCCGCTTAAACCTTGGCGCTGAACGGCGTGAAATTTGTGCCGCTGTCAAACACGTCGACACCCTCTTTACGCTTGAGATAGCCAACGACAGCATAAGTCACGGGCGTTAAAACGACTTCCCACAGCACTTTCAGGCCCCAGTTGGTGACCATCACGGTCAGCACGGCTTCATGCGTCCACCCCGATGCACCCCAGAACGCCAGCGGATAAAACAACAAGCTATCGACACCTTGGCCGAACACAGTCGAACTGATCGTCCGCGTCCACAAATACCGCCCCTGCGTCAGCACTTTCAGCTTCGCCAGCACGATCGAATTGACAAACTCGCCCGCCCAGAAAGCAACGACCGACGCAAAAACGATGCGCGGCACCTGGCCGAACACAGCATCATACGCGGGCTGGTTCGTCCAGCCTTGCGCGGGCGGCAAACGAACAACCACCCACGACATGAATGCCATGAAGATCAGCGCGGCAAACCCCGCCCAGATGCAGCGGCGCGCACGGGCATAGCCATAGACTTCGGTCAGCACGTCACCAATCACATAGCCCAGCGGAAAAAACAGGATACCCGCACCGAATGTATAGCCCCACAGGCTCGCCAGCTTTGCCGCGCCAATGACGTTCGACAACAGCAGGATCGCGACAAACGCGGCCATGACAAAATCGAAATAACGAAAGCCGTCGCGGCCCACGTTTTCGGCACTTACAATCTTTGGTTTATGATCAATGTTCATAAACATGGAGCCATACGCAATTTGTCGCTAACAGCAACTGGACGCGCCCGTAGCTCAGTTGGATAGAGCACGAGACTTCTAATCTTGAGGCCGCAGGTTCGACTCCTGCCGGGCGCGCCATTTTATAGGTTTTCCGTCATCACCGCCACCAATGAAGAACAATGGGACTTCGGACAGTTAAATCCTCTGACTTCGGGGTGATAATGTCATATATTTGAAATTCCGTTGCAGCGTGAACGACGCAAAAGAGTCGCGTTACTGCAACTTTGAAAACCTAGGGCTTTCGTGGGGTTAAGCGGCGCAACACCGCCGATGCCGGTTCAGCGGGGAGCTATCAATTGACATATTTTAGCCGTTCTAGGCGGGCTGCACTTGCCTGCGGCATCTCGCTTATTGCTACTGGCAATGTTGCCATGGCTCAGACGCCAAGCGCGCCCGACGCTGGCGAAGAAATTATTGTCACGGGATCGCGACCCATCGCCGAATCCGAAGCGGCGGCACTCATGGTGCAGCGCAATTCGGACTCATTGGTCACCGTTGTTGCGTCGGATGCAGTGGGACGACTTCCCGACCAGAATATTGCTCAGGCAGCGGCCCGGCTTCCCGGTATCGCCGTTGAAAGCGATCAGGGGCAGCCACGCTATATCTCTTTGCGCGGAGCACCCAAAACGTGGACGACCCTGTCGTTCGACGGGATTAATGTTGTCAGCCCCGAAGGTCGCGACGCGCGTTACGATTCAATCCCGTCCGCCATCGCGTCACAGATTGTGGTCGCAAAAGCCGTAACGCCCGACATGCCCGGCGAAACGATTTCTGGGAATGTAAACATTATCACGCGGTCGGCATTTGATTACAAAGGGTTCCACCTCGGCGCGAAATTGGGCGCAGGCTATGTTCAGCTTGGCAAGCGTGCCGAATATGAAGGCTCGCTGGTCCTTTCCAATGTCTATGACACCGGAATCGGCGACATCGGCGTCGTCATTTCGGGCAGCTATTATCAGCGCAACATGCTGACCGACAATTTCGAAACCGATTGGGAAACTGTGACGCAGGATCAGCGCCCCGGTGCATCGACACGCTTCTGGGCACGCGAGACCGAGAACAAACTATATCGCCTGACGCGCAAAAACTGGTCATTGTCGAGCCGCGTCGAATGGAAACCCGATAGCGACAACCGCATTTCGTTCAGTTCGCTCTATTCAATCTTCACAGACGACGAAGCGCGCGACAATTACATCTTCGATCTTGATGACCGGCAGGGTGATCTTGTTGCAAATGCCGCAGCGTGCTCAACCGCGGTCAACAGCGCGCCAACAACAACGGGCTATGCTGACGTCTGTATTGGCAACACGCCGTTTCAGGGCACCGTCTACGGTGTCGACATCAACCAGCGCTCAACGCTGCGCGCATTCCGCCAATCGGTGTTTACCAATACATTGTCAGGCGATCACAAGTTCGGCGATGGCTGGCGCATCAAGTGGGCGGGCAACTACACCGAGTCTATCGATGACAGATCCGTTGTCGGCGAGGCGCGCTGGGACAGTCCGGCAACGCGCAATCTGCGCCCAACAGTCGTCTATGATCTGAGCAATCCCAATCACGGCAATGTGGCGCTGTTCACGACGACGCAATTGGCAAGCCCGACGCGCTATACGGCGGGCAGTCCCGTCACTGCGATCGATAATTTTACCAAACCGCTGACATCGTTACGCGTCCTCGATGCGATCGATGTGACAAGCGCATGGACGGGCAAGGCAGAGCTCGCGCGCCAGATCGGACTGTTTGGTGGAGAAGGTAGTATTCGTCTCGGGTTCCAATATGATCAGCGCACCAAGGAAGCGAATGAATCGCAAATCTTGTTGAATACTGCGGCGCAATTCTCGACTGTCGGCATCAGCACGAGCTATACTGGTTTCTCGCTCGACGATCCGTTCGCAGGGCGCATTCCGCTTGGCTATACTTTCCGCTATTTCAATCAGGATGCGATGCGCGCGGCATCATCGGCGGCGCGCACGAATTTCGCGCGGACGGCGTTGCCCGAGAATTTCTATAATGTCCGTGAGGATGTTTATGCGGGCTACCTGATGGCGAACAGCAAGTTCGACTGGGGATCATTTATCGGCGGTGTCCGCGTCGAACATGTGA
>JAYTWA010000379.1:0-2609 GCA_043743675.1 Sphingomonadales bacterium | reverse complement strand
GCGCCTGCGATGGCACCGATACCGGCGCCCACAATCTTTTCGGTCCGGTCATTCCGCCCGCCCAGCAAATCGCCCAGCAACAAGCCCGCCGCCGCGCCGCCGACGCCACCGATGGCAGCCTTCGAAATGCGGCGATTGCCCGTATTCGGATCAGTGACGCACGCGGTCGTGGCCAGTAATCCGGTAATCAATACTGCGCTTGTGATCTTCGAAATCATTTTATTCTCCCTTGCAACCTTCACCGATAAACCGGTGACTTGGGCCACTTGTTCCGCATCCGGCTTGAACGGCGCATGATCCGCCTGTTGTGCAATTGACAGAAACCGTTCAATCATGGTGATGCGCTATGGCACCACTTCCACTGCATCCCTATCCCTGGACAGACGTTGCGATCATCCTTGCGCTGGTCGCACTCAACGGTGTCTTCGCCATGTCCGAACTTGCCATTGTATCGGCACGCAGGCCCCGTTTGGAAGCCATGGCGCGCCGGGGTCGCAGCGGCGCGCGCATCGCCATGGCATTGGGCGCGGACCCTGGGCGCTTCCTCTCCACGGTTCAGATTGGCATCACGCTGATCGGTATAATCGCCGGGGCCTATTCGGGTGCGAGCCTCGGCGGGCCTACGGGCGAACGCATTGCGCTGTTGGGCATAAAACCTGAAACAGCTGAAATCCTCGGCTTTGCTGCCGTCATCGGCATCACGACATTTCTGTCGCTGGTCATTGGCGAGCTGGTCCCCAAACAATTTGCCCTGCGCGCGCCCGAACCGATTGCCGCCGCCATGGCACGCCCGATGGTCTGGCTGGCAAAGGCAACCGCCCCGCTCGTTTGGCTGCTCGACCGCACTAGCGCGCTGATCTTTCGCTTGCTCCGCATGAACCGCGAATCGCAAAGCCATGTAACAGCCGAAGAGCTCCACCTGATTGTTGCCGAAGCCAGCAAGTCGGGCATTATCGAGGAATCCGAACGCGCCATTATTTCAGGCGTCGTCCGCCTTGCCGACCGTCCCGTGCGCGAAGTGATGACCCCGCGCACCGAAGTCAGCTGGATCGATGCCGATGCCGATCATGACACGCTGCTCGATGTTCTGCGCACCCTGCCGCACAGCCGGATGTTCGTTGCCGAAGGGTCCGTCGACAAAATCATCGGCGTTGTCCAAGCGCGCGATATTGTCGCCAAACTGGTCGACGGCGCCGTTATCGACTTGCGTGCGCTCATGAAAACTGCACCGATTGTGCCCGACCAGGTTGATGCCATGGATGCCCTCGAAGCGCTCCGCCGCGCCGATGTGCCGATGGCTATGGTCCATGACGAATATGGTCATCTGGAAGGGATCGTGACGCCCGCCGATCTGCTCGCTGCCATCGCCGGTGATTTCGTATCCGATCAGGACGACGACAGCGATCCCCCGCTGTTCGAACGCGAAGACGGCAGCTTGCTGGTTTCGGGCTGGCTCCCCGCCGATACGCTGGCGGAACGCATTGGCCTCACCCTCCCCGAAGACCGCGACTATGCGACCGTCGCAGGACTCGCCCTCGCCGAATTCAAACGGCTCCCGAGCATTGGCGATCATTTTGCGCTGGGCGGTTACCGTTTTGAGATTGTTGATATGGATGGCCGCAAGATTGATAAACTTCTGGTGGCGGCGGCGGGTTAGCTCCCCTTCGACAACGCTTCTTGGCAGGCCGTAAGCAAGCCGGGCAATTCGTCCGTCACCACCGAAAATATCGACCCGTGGTCAATGTTATCATATTCGTGACGCAGGATGTTGCCCAACCCTCTGATTCGTTCAAAAGGCAGTTGCGGCGCAATAGTCGCCAACCGATCCGCACCGAGCTTGATGACGGCCTCGGTGATGCGTTGCAGGCATCGTTCAGTCGCATCAACGGTTCGTTGATCAGCACGAAACTGAGCGAAACTCATTGGCGCGACATAATCTTGGATTGCTTCGATATTGTCTATGATGTCGAGTATCCGGTTTCTGTCCCGGTCAAAAGACACGAATGCGATCCCGATCAATTTGCGCTTGGACGCGGTCCTTCCGTGCCGGCTCGCCGACGAGATCAACTGAAACCCCTAGAACTTCCCGCAACCTGTCCTGGATTGCGACAAACCGGAAAAACCCGGCCACTTTTTTTCCGTGATCAAACGTCGCTGCCAAATCCACGTCTGAATCGGCGTGTTGATCGCCTCGCGCCGTCGAGCCAAACATCGACAGACTCATCAATCCCATTTCGCGTAGTTCAACCTCATGCGCCTTTAAGCGCGCAATGACGTGCAATCGGTCCATTTCTACAGCTTAAACGATCAGGAGCGTAAAGGGAATGCCGACCTAATCCTCAAGATCAAACAATCCCGCCAGCTGTTCAACCATTGTCCCGCCCAGTTGTTCGGCATCCATGATTGTAACAGCCTTCGCATAATATCGCGTCACGTCATGGCCGATACCGATGGCGACAAGCTGCACGGGTGACTTGTTTTCAATCCAGCCAATCACTTGCCGCAGATGCTTTTCGAGATAAGATCCCGAATTCACGCTCAGCGTTGAGTCATCGACGGGCGCACCATCCGAAATCACCATCAGAATCTTGCGTTCCTCGGGCCGAGCG
>JAYTWA010000378.1:0-7007 GCA_043743675.1 Sphingomonadales bacterium | reverse complement strand
GCGAAGCGCTGTTCGTGGTCAATGGGCCGGACGCCTATATCAGCCCCGATTGGTATGGCATCGATGACCAGGTGCCGACGTGGAACTACCTGACCATCGAAATGCAGGGCGTGGTCACGAAAATGGACCGCGAAACACTGATCGCACAGGCCGATGCCCTGTCGCGCCTCAACGAGGAACGGCTCGCGCCTAAACCGGTGTGGACACGCGACAAAATGGCTGATGGCCTGTTCGACAAGATGCTCGGCAGCATTTTCGGCTATAAAATGCGTGTGACGGGCTGGCGCGGGACGGCGAAGCTCGGCCAGAACAAGCCGCCCGAAGTTCGCGCGCGCGTTGCCGATGCATTGGAAGCACGCGGGCAACGGGCGATGGCGTTGCTCACGCGCGACCTCACGTGAACCGTCTCGCGATTTTCGATTGCGACGGCACGCTGGTAGATAGCCAGCACAACATCATCATGGCCATGAATGATGCGTTTGAACGCGTACAGCTGGAGCCGCCAACGCGGCACGAAACGCTCAGCATTGTTGGCCTTAGCCTGATCGAAACGATGCAGGTTTTGCTACCCGATGCGGACCACAGGTTTCACGCGGCAATGGCGGAGAATTACAAACAAGCATTCTGGCGGTTGCGCGGCAATGGCTTGGTCGATGAACCGCTTTATGAGGGAATTGCCGACCTGATTGATGCGCTCAGCAATGATGGCTGGCTGCTGGGTGTGGCTACGGGCAAGTCGGATCGCGGGTTGGAGCTCTGCCTTGACCATCATGGCCTGATGAAGCGTTTCGTCACCCTGCAAACCGCCGACCGGCACCCGTCAAAGCCGCATCCTTCGATGGTGGCACAAGCCATCGCGGATGCGGAAGCGACCCGTGAAAATACTGTCATGATCGGCGATACCAGTTTCGACATGCTGATGGCGCGCGCGGCGGGCGTTCGTGCCATTGGCGTTGCTTGGGGCTATCATCACGCTGACGAACTTCACGCGGCGGGAGCCCATGCGGTTGCCGATCACCCCGCTGACATCATGGAGATGATATGACTGATGCTTCTGACCCCGCCAAAGCGCGTTTTTTTGCACTTGGCCTTATTCGCCTTTGTGGTGTCGCAATCGCGTTTCTGGGCGTTGCCATCATTGCCAAACGATTGATCGAGCCAGCCGAGATCATCGGCGGGGCATTGATATTCATTGCGGCCGTCGATGTGCTGATCGTGCCTGTCCTGCTGGCAAAGCGGTGGCGGACGCCACCTAAGGACCGCTCATAAGTGAAACGATTCTGGAAGTCCGTAAACGTCTCAGAAGGAACAATACTGCTCGACAGCCGCCTTGTGAAAACGCCGGGGCGGATGACGTTGCAGCTGCCGACCATACAACTTGCCGAGGCCATTGCCGACGAGTGGCGCGCGGTTGGTGACGAAATCAAGCCGCATGAAATGCCGCTGACGGGCCTCGCCAATTCAGCAATCGAACGTGCCCCGTCTGCCGAGACGCTCGCGGTTTATGCCGAAACAGATGTGCTTTGTTACCGTGCCGAAAATCCGCCTGAACTTGCCACGCGTGAAGCCGCGGTCTGGGACCCACTCCTCGATTGGGGGCGCACGCGATTTGATGTTTCGTTCATCGTGACATCGGGGATAATCCATGCTGCACAACCGCCCGAAACGGTAAGGCGGCTGGGCGCGGCGGTTGCGGCTTATGGCGACTGGCACCGCACCGCATTGTCGCCGTTGGTCACGATTGGCGGTTCGCTTGTCGCGGCGTTGATGCTGGCCGAAGGGGCGATTACGCCTGATGCGGCATTCGATGCTTGTCACCTTGATGAGCTGTGGCAGGCCGAGCTGTGGGGTGAAGACTGGATGGCAACCGACGCCCGCACGGCTCGCCGCGCCGATTTCCTGACCGCAGCGCGGTTCCTAACGCTGTTATGAAGGTCGGGTCAGCCCACGGATAAAGCCAATCAGACTCGTCTGGCGGCTGCGCTTCAGCCGTTCGGCGGCAAGAATCGTTTTCACTTCGGCAAAACAGCGTTCAACATCATCGTTGACCAGCACATAATCATAGCCATCCCAATGCCCGATTTCAGAGGCGGCGCGGCTCATGCGCGCTTCGACCACTTCAACGCTGTCGGTTGCGCGTCCGGCCAAGCGACGGTGCAGTTCTTCCATCGACGGCGGGAGGATGAAAACGCGGACAACATCACCGCCGGCTTGCTGATACAGCTGCTGCGCACCCTGCCAGTCAATATCGAAGAGAACGTCGCGCCCCGCACCCAGGATCGCGTCCACCGGCGCGTGGGGGGTACCATAGCGATGGCCAAAGACATGCGCCCATTCAAGAAATTCGCCTGCGGCGACCATGGCGCGGAACCGCTCAAGATCGACAAAATGATAATCTTTGCCGTCGACTTCGCCAGGCCGCATCGGGCGCGTTGTCGCCGAGACCGACATTTCGAGGCCCGTGTCCGAGACAAGCAACTTGCGCGCGATTGTTGATTTACCGGCACCCGATGGCGATGAGAGAACGAAAAGAAGACCCCGGCGGGCAAGCGGAAACGTTGTGGGCATGTCCGCTCCTTCCCTAATGCGACGCGCGCGTCAACCGGGTCCAACCATATTGGCGGGCACAACGAGACGGTCAAACGTTGCCGCATCAACGAGCCCCAACGCCAATGCAGCCTCGCGCAATGTCTGTCCCTCAACATGGGCATGTTTGGCAATCTTGGCTGCGTTGTCATAACTGATCTCAGGCGCGAGCGCGGTGACGAGCATCAGTGATCGGTCGAGCAGTTCGGCGATCCGCACGCGGTTTGGTTCCAGCCCTTCAATGCAATTTTCGGTGAAGCTGGTCATGCCTGTGCTCAGTAGATCGATTGAGCGCAGAATGTTGGCGGCAATCAGCGGCTTGAAGACGTTGAGCTCTAAATGCCCCTGCATCCCGCCGACCGTCACCGCGACGTGGTTCCCCATCACTTGTGCCGCGACCATCGTCATCATTTCGCACTGTGTCGGGTTAACCTTGCCCGGCATGATCGAACTGCCAGGTTCGTTTTCAGGGAGGTTCAGCTCACCAATCCCGGCACGCGGACCGCTGCCCAGCAAGCGGATGTCATTCGAGATTTTGGTGAGGCCGACGGCGATAACATTGAGTACGCCCGATACTTCAACCAGCGCGTCATGCGTGGCGAGCGCTTCAAACTTATTGGGCGCGCTGGCCCATGGCACACCGCCGGTTAGCTCGCCGATGGCTGCACACATATCAGGGCCGAAATTTGCGGGCGCATTCAGGCCAGTGCCGACCGCCGTCCCACCCTGCGCCAGTCGCGACAATCGCGGCCACAACGCAATGATGCGGTCGGCATTGTCCTCCAGCGTTTGCGCATAGGCCGACATTTCCTGCCCCAATGTAATCGGCGTCGCATCCTGCATATGCGTGCGACCGATTTTAACGATGTCTGCCCACGCCGCCTCATGCGCGCGGAATACAGAAGCCAAATGTCGCAGCGCCTTTAGCAGCCGATCTCGCGCAGCCATAGCGATGGCAATGTGCATTGCCGTTGGAAAGCTGTCATTCGACGACTGGCTCATGTTGACATGGTCGTTCGGATGCACGGGTGATTTGCCACCGCGCGTGCCCGTCAGCGCTTCGTTTGCAATGCCTGCGATCACTTCGTTGACGTTCATGTTGGTCTGCGTGCCGCTGCCCGTCTGCCAGATCACCAATGGGAATTGGTCGTCATACTTGCCTGCCGCCACCGCGCTCGCTGCCGCCTCAATCGCGTCCGCTATTTTGGCATCGAGGCCATGTGCACGGTTCACCTGTGCTGCCGACTGTTTCACGATGGCGAGCGCGTGGATGATCTCGGACGGCATCCGCTCGCGCTCACCAAAGGGGAAGTTTGCGATGCTGCGTTGTGTTTGTGCGCCCCAATAGGCGTATGCGGGAACCTCAATCGGGCCGAAACTGTCGGTCTCGGTGCGGGTTGCGGTCACTTCTTCCGCTTAAAATCCACGGCGACAACGTTCGATCCGTCATCTACCGGCACGAACGGCGCATCATTGCCAGCTGCCTCATGCAGTGCAGTTTCGTCCCCATCGCTTGCCACCTGAAATTGCAATGCAAAGTTCACGGCAGGATCGACAAAGCCCGTGATCGCTGAAAAAGGAATGAACAGCCGCGCCGGGATCGCGTTAAATGTCAGCCCGACTTCGAACGCCGCGTCATGCACTTTCAAATCCCAGAACTTGTTCTGAAGCACAATGGTCATTTCATCGGGAAAACGCGCGATCAGGTGCGTCGGAATATCGACACCGGGCGCTGATGTTTTGAACGTAATATAAAAATGATGGTCGCCCGGCAGCATCCCGTCATGTGGAATTTGACCCAGCACCCGCCCGACCACCGCGCGCAATGCTTCCTGGACGATGTCATCATATGGTATCAGGCTGTCAGGCGTCGTTTCGCTCATATGTTGTCCGTAACGTGTGCACCAAAGCGGTCAAGATGCGTTGCGCGCACGGCCACGCAAGCTATAGGCACTCGTCATGCGCACAGGCACGGTTCATCGCAGCACAAACGAAACCTCGATTGATGTCACAGTCAATCTCGACGGAACGGGGATTTACACGGTCAGCACGGGAATCGGGTTTCTCGATCACATGCTCGAACAATTGTCGCGCCATTCGCTGATTGATCTTGATGTTAAAGCCATCGGCGATCTGCATATTGATCAGCACCACACGACCGAGGACACCGGCCTTGCGATGGGCGAAGCCGTGGCACAAGCGCTGGGCGATAAGCGCGGGATCGTACGTTATGGTTCGGCTTATGCACCAATGGATGAGACGCTGACGCGGGTTGCCCTTGATATTTCTGGGCGGCCCTATTTCATATGGAATGCCGCGTTTACGACACCGCGATTGGGTGAGTGGGATACCGAACTGATCGAGCATTGGTTCCACAGTTTTTCGCAGACCGCGGGTCTGACACTCCACGTTGAATGCCTTTATGGTCAGAACAACCATCATATTGTCGAGAGCTGCTTCAAAGCGCTGGCACGGGCATTGCGACAAGCGGTCGAGATTGATCCGCGCAAGGCGGATAGCGTGCCATCGACCAAAGGTGTGCTTTGAGTGGCATTGCGCTGATCGATTATGGTGCGGGAAATCTCCAGTCGGTTTTTAATGCGCTGAAAGCGGCGGGGGCAAGCGATGTTGCTGTGACTGCAAACCCCGCCGAAGTGCTGGCCGCAAAGCGCATTGTCTTGCCCGGCGTTGGGGCGTTTGTGCATTGCATGGGGTCGTTGTCCGCCATTCCGGGGATGATTGATGCCCTCAACGAAGCAGTGATTGATAAAGGTCGCCCTTTCCTTGGTATTTGCGTCGGCATGCAGTTGATGGCCGATGCAGGGCATGAACATGGTGTGACGCAGGGACTGGGCTGGATCCGAGGTGACGTGCGCGCCATTGCACCAGCGCCCGCGCTGAAAGTGCCCCATATGGGCTGGAACGATGTCGTCCCCGCAGCCGCGCATCCGGTCATCGAAGTGGGAGAAGCTTATTTTTTGCATAGTTATGCGTTTGAAGGTGCGCATGTAGTCGCGACGACTGATCACGGCGGCCCCCGCGTCGCCGCCATTGCGCGGGACAATTTACTTGGCGTGCAGTTCCACCCGGAAAAGAGCCAGGCTTACGGCATCGCGACATTGCAGAGGTTTATGAAATGGCGACCGTGAGATGAGCCTCATCGTCTTTCCCGCCATCGACCTGAAATCGGGCCAAGTCGTGCGCCTCGCCGAAGGTGATATGGACCGCGCGACAGTTTATGGCGACGACCCGGCTGCCCAGGCCATGTTGTTTGCCGAGGCGGGCGCTGAATATCTTCATGTCGTCGACCTCGATGGTGCGTTCGCCGGGGAAGCCGTGAATGGCGACGCTGTGGCGCGGATCGTCGAAACATTCCCCGGCCATGTTCAGGTCGGCGGCGGCATTCGCACGGTTGCGGCGGTCGAGGGTTGGTTCGCGCGTGGCGTGGCGCGGATCGTCATCGGGACAGCAGCGCTCAAAGACCCGCAGCTAGTGCGCGACGCCGCAAAGGCTTTTCCCGGTGGCGTCGTCGTCGGCGTCGATGCGCGTGACGGCTTTGTCGCGACGGAAGGCTGGGCTGATGTGTCCGATGTCTCGGTGCTCGATATGGCGCGGCGGTTTGAGGATGCGGGGGTTGCGGCGTTGCTATTCACGGATGTCGGGCGCGACGGGATGCTCACCGGGTGCAATGTTGAAGCCACCGTTGATCTCGCGCGCACACAGACCTTGCCCGTCATTGCGAGTGGCGGGGTCAAAGGCATTGGCGACATCCGCATGCTCAGCTTGTTCGCCAAGGACGGGATCGAAGGGGTCATAACGGGCCGCGCGCTGTATGACGGGCGGCTTGATCTTGCGACGGCGCTTACAGTGGCGGCGTCGTGACCGTCCGCGTCCGCGTTATCCCCTGTCTCGACGTCGCGAATGGCCGCGTGGTGAAGGGCGTCAATTTCGTAAACTTACGCGATGCAGGCGATCCGGTTGAAGCGGCGCGTGCTTATGATGCGGCTGGGGCGGATGAGCTGTGTTTTCTCGACATTGGGGCAAGCCACGAGGGGCGCGAAACCATCATCGATGTTGTCCGCCGCACGGCTGAAGTCTGTTTCATGCCGCTGACGGTTGGCGGGGGCGTGCGCTCTGCTGATGATGCGCGCGCGCTATTGCTCGCGGGGGCGGACAAGGTTGCGGTCAACTCTGCCGCTGTTGCCCGCCCCGAACTCGTTTCCGACATTGCCACGCGCTTCGGCAGCCAGTGCGTTGTCGGCTCGGTCGATGCGCGCAAAGTGGGCGATCATTGGGAAGTTTTCACCCACGGCGGACGCACGGCAACCGGCATTGATGCCACCGAACATGCGCTGAACCTAGCACGCCTCGGCGCAGGCGAATTGCTGGTCACGTCAATGGACCGCGACGGCACGCGTGAT
>JAYTWA010000377.1:0-5705 GCA_043743675.1 Sphingomonadales bacterium | reverse complement strand
GCACGGATTTTGGGTCGAACGACGCGGGAACTGAATAGGGTTCGCCGGGTTTGTCGGTCATGGCATTTACGCAACTCGATCCCCCGCTCCCGATGACAGTCCTCGACAAGGGCGATGGTTATGCAATTGCTGTCATTGATTATGGTCAGGAATTTGACCTGTTGTGGGTGGTCGCCCTGAACGACAGCGGTGAAATCTGGTCCACACCTAATCCTAAAGTGCGGATGCAATCCAACTGGTCAATGGGTCGCAAACCCAAGGCAGTAAAGTCTCTGCGCCATATTGCTGCCGTCAGTGGGTGAGGAAGGCCCTGAGCGCTGCCGTTACTGCCTCAGGCTTTTCCCAGGTTACAAAATGCCCAGCATTCTCGACTTTCACCAGCGTCAAGTCAGCAACAAGATCTTCCAGCCCGATAAGCTGTGACGGCGTCAGCGCTTTGTCGCCCATGCCCCACACCACCAATGTCGGCGTCTTTAGCACCGGAAACGGCGCATCGAGATAGGCGGGGCGATCGGGTGTTTCGTCCATTGCGGGCACGATCAGCGCCGAGCCCTTATACCAGTTGAGCATCGCCTCGATCGCGCCGGGCTGCTTCCATTCGTCGAGATAAATTGCTCGCTCCATCGCGCTGGTTGCGGGGCCGACGCCCGAATGACCGAATGTCTTGTCGAACAATGTTTCGGGCTTGGCATTGAAATAATCGGCCATGCCCGGCGTGCGGAAACCGCGAATATATTGCGAGGCCTCGCGCTGGCCCATGTCGTCAAATACGGCTTTTTGAAACACGAATGGGTGCGGCGCATTAACGATGGCGAGGCGGGTGACACGCGCCGGATTGCCCGCCGCTTGATCCTGGAGTGCGGCCGCCCAGGCAATTGCGCCGCCCCAGTCATGCCCGACCAGCGTAAAGGTCTCGATCTCCAGAGCATCAGCAAGCGCAAACAAGTCCGCGACCGGCTTGTCATGTGTGTAATTCTCGACGCCGGTGGGTTTGGATGACCGCGCAAAGCCGCGCTGGTCAGGTGCCACGACGAAATAATCTTGGGACAAATCCACCATCTGATGCCGCCACGTCCGGCTGCTTTCAGGGAAGCCATGAAGGAAGAAGATCGGCGGGTTGCTTTTGTCACCGCCCATCGTGACGTCGAGCTCGACGCCGGTGGGAAGTGCGAAGCGTTGATGATGCAAAGTTGTCATTTCATTCCCCCGGGGCTTTCGCTTTGATTGCCATTGCGTGAACCTTTTGCCCCGGCAAGTCACCCAGGGCGCGATTGACCATGCGTTGCCGTTCGAGCCGCGACACGCCCGCGAATGCCGCGCTTTCAATTTCGACAGTGAAGTGGGATTCACCGGTGCCGTCGTCGCCCGTGTGGCCCGCGTGGTTTGCGCTGTCGTTGATCACGGTGAGGCGCGTGGGCAAAAGTGCTACGATCAGCCGTGCTTCGATTTCGGTGGCCATTGGCCCTTTGAGGTCGCTGTGCATTATCCCTATATAACTGGAATATGTCGTCCGAACAGTTCCGCCGTCACACCCGCTTTCATGGCCGCGTTGAACGTGACGCGCCGTGCGCCGAGCCCGGATGCCGCGAATCAGGTGAATTTCGCGCGCCTTTTGAGCCTGGCAATTTTGATGGTCCGGGCGCCTGGCGCTGGCTCTGTCTTGAACATGTCCGTGAATTCAACGCGCGTTATAATTTCTTCAACGGGATGAGCACGGATGAAATCCTCGAGCAGCAGCGTCCGTTCGCGGGGTGGGAGCGCGAAACTCGCGCCTTCAACACGGTCGGCGAAGACCGCCCGCCGCACTGGGCCAATTTCAGCGATCCGCTGGATGCGATTTCTGCGCGTTTCCTTAAGCCTGTGGAGAATGACCGCAAGGATGGCAGGCCACTGTCCGGCGAAGACCGTCGCGCATTGAAAGAACTCAACCTCGACCTTGATGCCGACCGCAAGGCACTGCGCACCCGCTACGCCGAACGCCTTCGGAAATTTCACCCCGACCGGAATGGGGGGGATCGTTCGCACGAGGCCGCGCTGGGGCGGACAATTGCGGCCTATGCGCAGCTTAAGGGGTCACGCGCATTCGCATAGCGTGACAAGCTGATCCGCAGAGAGTTGCGATGTTTAGGCTGACGTTATAGGCGACGCATGAAGCAGGACATAGTTGATGACGAACCTCCCCAATACCCAGCCCGACAGCCGCACCGCCACCGTCATGGACGCGCCCGATAAAAAGGTGAGCGTGCGCGACATGTTCGGCATTGATTCGGACATGATGGTCCCCGCCTTTAGCGAAGCCGATGAGCGCGTGCCGGATCTCGACCCGAGCTATGTCTTTGACGGCGACACCACGCTCGCGATCTGTGCGGGGTTTGCGCACAACCGGCGGGTGATGGTGCAGGGCTATCACGGCACCGGCAAATCGACACACATCGAACAGGTTGCCGCGCGGCTGAACTGGCCGTGTATCCGCATCAATCTCGATGCGCATATCAGCCGCATTGATCTTGTTGGGCGCGACGCAATTGTTTTGAAAGACGGCCAGCAGGTGACCGAGTTCCGCGAAGGGTTGCTGCCATGGGCGCTGCAAACGCCGACCGCTTTAGTGTTCGACGAATATGATGCGGGCCGCCCCGACGTGATGTTCGTCATTCAGCGCGTGCTTGAAACCGAAGGCAAGCTGACCCTGCTCGACCAGAATCGCGTCATCCGCCCGAACCCGTGGTTCCGCATGTTTGCGACGGCGAACACGGTGGGTCTTGGGGACACCAGCGGGCTGTATCATGGGACGCAACAGATCAATCAGGGGCAGATGGACCGCTGGAACATTGTTGTCACATTGAACTACCTGCCCGCGAAAGTTGAGGCACAGATCGTTCTCGCTAAGTCGGGCGAATATGATCATGAAGGCGGCAAGGCCGAAGTCGACCGCATGGTCAAAGTCGCCGACCTGACACGGCAAGGCTTTATGAACGGCGATATTTCGACAGTAATGAGCCCACGCACGGTGATAACCTGGGCGCAGAATGCGCTGATTTTCAAAGACGTCGGCTTCGCGTTTCGGTTATCGTTTTTGAACAAATGCGACGAAGCCGAACGGTCATTGGTGGCGGAATATTATCAGCGGGTTTTCGGGAAAGATTTGCCCGAGAGTGTGGTCGGAAAAGCATGACGCTTTATTCGATTTATACTGCTTACCTCAACGCCGCGCTGGGCCAATTGCCGCAAGTCGCGGGGTTGGACCGTGCCAATGTAACCGTCGAGCCGCCGCGTGATCCTTCGCATGGTGATCTGGCGACCAATGCCGCGATGGTGCTGGCGAAGGGCGCGGGGACGAATCCGCGTGCGCTGGCGGAGGGGTTGAAGCCGCTGCTCGAAGCCGTGCCGGGGGTTCGCGCGGTCGAGATTGCGGGGCCGGGGTTTATCAATCTGCGGCTGGATGACAATGTCTGGCGCGATGAACTGGCGGCGATCCACGCAGCGGGGGATGGCTATGGCCGGTCGTCGCTGGGGGCGGGTAAGACCGTGAACATCGAATATGTCAGCGCGAACCCGACCGGGCCGATGCACATGGGGCATTGCCGTGGGGCGGTGGTTGGCGATGCGCTCGCCAGTCTGCTTGAATTTGCGGGGCACAAAGTGATTCGCGAATATTATGTCAATGATGCAGGCGGGCAGGTCGATGTCCTCGCGCGGTCAGTGCATCTTCGGTATCGTGAGGCACTTGGTGAGACGGTCGAGATACCCGAAGGGCTGTATCCGGGCGATTATCTTGAGCCGGTGGGTCAGGCGCTCGCGGCAGAATTTGGCGATGCTTATGTCTGCAAGCCCGAGGCCGACTGGCTCAAACTGTTTAGCGAACATGCGGTGGCCGCGATGATGGCGCTTATCAAAGACGACTTGGCGCTGCTCGGCATCCACCATGACCTGTTTTCATCCGAAGCCGCTGTGCAGGCCGCACACAAGCCGGAAGCTGCCGAAGCCATGCTGCGGTCGATGGATCTGATTTACGATGGTCAGCTTGAAGCGCCCAAAGGCGAAGTTGATCCCGACTGGGAACCGGTCACGCTCCCACTGTTCCGTTCGACGCAATTTGGCGATGATCAGGATCGCCCGATCCGCAAGTCGGACGGAAGCTGGACCTATTTCGGGGCCGACATGGCCTATCATTTTCAAAAGGCCGAAACCGCCGATGCGCTGATCAACATTTGGGGTGCCGACCATACGGGAACCGTGAAGCGCATCCGCGCTGCCGTGCAAGCGCTCACTGGCGGCAAGCCGTTCGATGTGAAGCTGATCCAGATGGTCCGGCTCCTGCGCAACGGCGAACCCGTAAAAATGTCGAAACGCTCGGGCAATTTTGTGACGCTCGCTGATGTTGTCGAAGAAGTCGGCAAGGATGTCGTCCGCTTCACGATGCTGACGCGCAAGGCCGATGCACAGATGGATTTCGACTTTGCCAAAGTGGTCGAGGCGTCGAAGGACAATCCGGTTTTCTACGTCCAATATGCCCATGCGCGGATTTGCTCGCTAGGTCGCAAGATTGCAGAGGCGGGTATTGCGCCCGGAACACCAGACCTGTCGTTGCTCGATGCCGAAGACCTTGAAATGGTTAAATTTGCTGGACAATTTCCACGAATCGTCGAGGCGGCTGCGGCAAATCGCGAGCCACACCGCATAGCTTTCTATCTTTTTGACCTTGCGGCGGCCTTCCACGGATATTTCAATATGGGCAATGATCGGCCCGAACGGCGCGTTCTGATGGTTAATCGTCCCGAATTGACACAGGCGCGATTGCATTTAGCGAATGGTATACGACAAATTATCCGTAATGGTCTGTCGATCATGGGCGTGCAGGCCGCCGAGGAGATGTAATTGTGACTGATAATGACCGCGACACACTGCCTTTGCAGGATGAGGATCGGCTTCCTTGGCTCGAAGCCGTAGACGATGACGCTGATGATGAAACCATTTCGACAGGCAAGCTGATCGGCTTTGCGATTGCCGCGATTGTTGCGCTGGGTGTTGTTATTGCGGGTATTTCATTGCTGCGCAGCCAGCCTGCGCCGGGTGGTGATGGCAAGCTGATCGCGGCACAGGAGGGCGATTATAAAGTTCGTCCTGATGCGCCCGGCGGCATGAAAGTCGAAGGCCAAGGCGACAGCAGCTTTGCCGCATCCGAAGGGGCCGAAGCCAATGGCAAGATCGACACAAACGCAGCATCCGAAACACCGGTAAAGGGCGCGAAAGCTGTTCCGCCGAAACCCGGTTTCAAGGATGCACCCGCGAAGCCCGTTGCAACCGCATCGGTGCCGGCATCGGGCGGCAAGCTCGTTGCGGCACCACCCGCCAAGCCATTGCCCAACGTGGCAATGGCGGCGGCCAGTGGTTCGCTGGTTCAGCTCGGCGCGTTTGGTTCGGAAGCGAAAGCCAATGAAGCATGGACAACACTGGCCAAGCGGTTTGGTTATTTGTCGGCATTGCCAAAATCAGTGGTTACGGCACAGGTTAATGGCAATCAGGTGTATCGCCTGCGCGCCAATGCCGGTGGGCAAGCCTCGACGATCTGCGGCAAGCTTAAAGTCGCTGGCGAGAATTGCCTGATTGTGAACTAAGCCAGTTGCGGGGTAGATGGCGGGTATGAAGCCCGTCATCTTTGGCCTGTCTGGCCCCGCACTGACTGCAGATGAGCGTGCCTTTTTTAC
>JAYTWA010000376.1:0-2329 GCA_043743675.1 Sphingomonadales bacterium | reverse complement strand
AAGGCAGTTACATAAACTAGTCCAGCAGTAGCGCCTGCGAACAACTTCATCAGTTCATGGTGACGTTTACCGTCGACGGGACCGTGGCTGGTGACGGATTCAATTAGCAACAGCCAGTTTCGTTCGGTATCGTAAAACACCACATCTGGCATTTTACCGTGATTATCAACGGAGACACCTAGTGCACCAAGCTTCTCTTGATCAAAATAACCCATCTTCGCGCCGGTGTCGCCAGCGTAAATCAGCACGCTTCCTGGAGCGAAGCGAGGCGCAAACTCAGCGATGATATCACGGATAAGTGCGCTATGTTCACCCGGACTCAAGCGAATTTCGGTTCCGTCACTAAGTTGGACTGGAATACGCTCCATCTCGCGGTTCCGGGCATATTTAGCGGTTAAAGTCTGCACGTCGCCTTGATAGGCGACAAGCCGTTTTGCCCACCCCGCCTTTCCATAAGTTTTGAAAAGCGCGAGCGCATTGGGCGATACTTTATACGCTGCGCGCGGGCTGTTTACCGCCCGGGCGGGTTCGTCGGGATTATAAAGCGCAATACCCGCCAGCACGAACTGGTGCATTGTCTGACGACGGAAAGTTTCACGTGTGTTGGGCTTATATTCTTTGCCGTAATATGTCCGAACCCAATCCATGATCGGAGTAATGCCGATAAGTGGCGAGGTGGCCCTCTTCCAATCCATGTCTGGCTGCAAATCTAGCAACGCTAACAAAGTCAGCGCAGACCGCTCGTTCTGCTGCGCACGCGGCAACCCAAGGTCAAGCAGGATTTGTAGCGCAGCGGTTACATTGGGATAGTTGGTCAAAGACAATTCACTCTTTCGTCAATCTCAGCCTGCGACATGTTAGTGCGGGTCTTCGCCCATTGGCCTAACGCGATCAAGGCGTCGCGGTTAGGATAGCGCATCGCGCGGAGATCAGTCGCATTGACTTGAGTATGGCCATTGAAGCGCCGGAAATATGTGTCGACTGCGGTAGCGTTTAAATAAGCAGAAATTCCGTGAGCTAAGTCTTCGGATATAGGCTGGCGATTGTGGTGAAAGACATTCAGGTGGTTTTCAATCCCGATCATTGTCGATGTCAAGCGCGATGGGTCAATGACGTTGGCTACAATCCTGCGGCACTCCTCTTTAGATGAAAAGCGCCGAACAACAGCATAGAAACCGTTTGGATAGAGCCATTTGCGCGTCGCTACGATGTTAAGGATCGCGTTAGGCTTCTTAAACCCCGGCTTTGGCCATTGCAGGCCAGCGCTGTTGAAGTGACCGGGGTAGAGCAATGGCACGGTTTCCACTTCTGGATCGGCGCGCAAATGCTCACGCAGCCGGAAATCAACAACTGGGCCAGTGGATACCGTCAGCCCTAAATCAGCAAGGCTATTGCCGAAACATGCACGCTCTAAGGGTTGCTGGTCGTCGCCGGTAGGGATGTGGATGAATGTGTCCGCGTCGTCGGGAAAGACGATCCGTTCAAACGCGTGGTGCTTTTGCTCAAGATCCGCAAAACTGTCGTCAGTCGATGTCGAGACTACGACCGTGCCCTGCTCGGCACCGCGCACCAGCTTGATGATGATATTTTCTTGCAAGACGCCGTCTTCCTTAAACGCTTTGTTGCGAGCGTCGAACAAATGAATGTGCTGGATCGCGGCCCGTCGAAGGATGAACCGCCGGAAGGACTGGTAATAAGGGCCATTACAAAAGCTGCGCGGGATAATCGCAACAAGCTCTCCGCCAGGTTCGATTAGTTCAAGTGCTAGACCGACAAATCCTGTATAAAGATTGACAGTCTCAAGTCCGGCAGCGCGGAGCAAAGCGCGATGGCGCGAGTCATTGCCTATCTTTTTGTAGGGCGGATTAAGAATGGCATGGGTGTAGCGCGCGCCCCTACCAAGGCAGATGCGATTTGCCGCTTCATCGATAAAATCATTTTCAATGATTACGCAATCGGCATTGGCGCGGATTGCATTTAGATTGGCGCTAAGAGCAGGCAAAATCTCTTCGTCAAACTCGAAGGCTGTCGCACTAATATGGCAACCATCGGACAATCCCTGCGATCGCTTAACAAATGCGGCTGTCAAAGCCCCCTGACCAGCCCCCGCATCGAGTAGTTTGATACCGTTGAGTGATCGCATGTCAAATAGAGATGCCATGAAGTCGGCAACGCTAGAAGGCGTCATGAACTGACCGAGCTGCGACTTTCGTTGCCTCGGCGATTTGGCTTTAGAGCAGGAAAACGGATTGCGCTGCTCGATGACTGCTACGTCTTTTTGTGGCGTCGAAGGCTTAGCCGAAAAGTCTGCAAGAATCGCGAGCGAACG
>JAYTWA010000375.1:0-7102 GCA_043743675.1 Sphingomonadales bacterium | reverse complement strand
GCCAGCCGCTCGCCCCCATTCCCGGCGCAAGACTTGGCGGTGATCCGACATAGAGCAGCATCAGCGTATGGAAAACGAGCAGGGCCACCGCGAACGCTGCCGCCGCCCCGGCCCCTCGCGTGTTGATAACAACCACTGCACAAATCAGGTAGCCAATGGCAATCCGCTGCAACACGCCCGTCCACCGAATCATATCAAAATCAAGGGTCGGATGGATAAGCCAGCTCAATCCGACACCGATCATGAAAAGCCAAAACGCCCGCTTAACAACCGCGGACCAGCGAATAACAATGCCGGGTCGATCAAACGCCAGCGGCGTTGACAACCCAACAATCAAGAGGAAAATCGGAAAGACCAGATCAGCAAACGTCAGCCCATTCCATTCGGCATGTTTAAGCGCCGTAAACGCTGCCGCATCCGATCCCTGCACGTTGACAATAATCATCAACAGCACATCGGTCCCGCGCAGGGCATCAAGCGATTGGTCGCGTTGCGGTTTTACGGCCACTGTCACAGGATCGAATATTTCCCGCGCATTTCGGAGACGAAGACATAACGGTCGCCGCGATAAGCTGATCGCGTGAATTCCACCGGCGTCCCGTCCGCAGTTCGCGTTAACCGCTCGAGACGAAGAATTTCGCTATTTTCTGCAATGGATAGCAACCCTGCCTCAGTCGGCGTGGCAAGCGACGCGCGGATTTTCTGTGTTCCTGTAACTGGACTATTGCCGCGTGTGTTGAGTGCTTCATAAAGCGAATCCCCCAAGTCGGCGAGATCGGGAAGCATGTGCCCCGGAATCACAGCATGTTCGATCGCCAACGGCTCGCCACCGGAAAGCCGCACACGACCCAGCCGGGCGACTTGAACATCTTCCTCCAGTTCAAGCAGAACTGATTCCTCTTGCGTTGGCGCAGCATAGGATTTCATCATCCAGATTGAACCCGCTTTTGCGCCGCGCGCGTCTGCATCTTCACTGAACCCACTGAGTGATGATCCCGGGGCTTCGATCTGCGCCGACACAAATGTTCCCGATCCCGGTTTGCGAAAAAGCAGCCCTTCGGCAATCAACCGATCAATCGCTTTACGGATCGTCACGCGGGAAGCGCCGAGATGCTCAGACAAATCCCGTTCGGATGGAAGCGCTTCGCCCGATGCAATGCCCCCGGTCGTAATATGACTACGCAGATTGTTTGCCAATTGTATGTAAAGTGGCGTGCTATTCGCATCGTCCAGCATATTTTTGTTTAGGTTCATGCGGCATGCTCGATGTTTGCAATCGCACGACGCAAGTTATCGCCGTTTGAAGCGAGCGTTTGTGTCGCCGCTTCGGTGCTCAACCCCATGGCAATTAAAACGGCCTTTTTGATGTTGCCACCTGCCGCTTCGACTGCTGCTTCAGATGCTGCGGCGCTGCAATCGGTCAGGGTTTCAACCATCCCACGGGCACGATTGAGCAACTTGTCATTGGAAATGACCATATCGACCATCAGCCCGCGATAAACCCGCCCACAGCGCAGCATGGTTGCCGTCGAAATCAAATTAAGGATTGCCTTTTGCGCCGTGCCCGCGGCCATGCGAGTCGATCCCGCGATGACTTCACTTCCGGTGGCTGCGACAATCCCAAATTCGGCGGCATAAAGCAGCGGCGTGGCGGCGTTATTGGCCACACTGATCGTCAGTGCGCCACGCACGCGCGCCATGTCGACACCGCCAATTGTAAACCGCGTCCGCCCGCTTGCCGCAACACCGATGACGACATCGTTATCTTTGACGTTAAGCGCCGCTATTTGCCCCCGCGCATCATCGGCGTCATCCTCGGCCCCTTCGGCGCTTTCGGACAATGCTGACATCCCGCCTGCGATTACGAATCCCAGCCGTTCAGACGGCCAGCCAAAAGTGGGCTTCAGTTCAACACCATCCTGAACCGCGATCCGGCCAGACGTGCCCGCGCCAACATAGATCAGCCGCCCGCCCTGCATCAGCCGGGCTGCCGCCGCCTCGCTCGCCCGTGCAATCTGCGGAACTTGGTCACGGACCACAGCAATCGCATGTTCTTGCCCGTCAAGCATCGCCGCAACCGCTGCTTCGGTCGGCCAGTTATCAATGTCGGCAAAGCGCGGGTCGGCGGATTCAGTTGTGGCCATAAGACCCCCTAGGTTTGGGCACTGCGACACAAACAAGAAACGCGACCGCTGTGCCAACAATAAGCTGCCACGGGAAAGCAATTCCCTTCATCGCCACGGGCAAGCCGAGTGTGTCGATGACATACCCCTGAAACAGGAGGATGGTGACAAAGCCGACAGCGAGTGCTGCAATCACTGAATTCGATGACCCGCGTGTGGTGAAAAGCGCGGTGAAATACACGCCAAGCAAGCCCGAATAAGCAAATGCCATCACGCCAAGCACAAATTCGAGCAGTGGCGTGTTCGTGTAGCGCTGCCAGTAGAAACACAGGATCGACATAGCGAACAACGCGCCGCCAAGGCCAACCATACAGATACGTCCGGCGCGGATGATCTCGATTTCGGGTCGCGGCCCGTTCCGCTCGACCCAGGGGCGGTAAAAATCGTTGACCAGCACAGCAGACATTGAAATCAGCCCCGAATTAATCGCCGCTGCCGCAATCACGCCGACCGTTACCAAGCCGCGCATTCCCGGCGGAATTTCGCTGAGAATGAAATGCATGAAAACGGTGATTTTCTCGCCCTGAAACGCTGTCGAAACGGCGCTGCCGCTGGACTGCATCAGGTCGGGTCGCTCGTAGAAAATATGTAGCAGCGCACCGATGGCGAGGAACAGCGCCACAACCGGGATTGCAGCGAATACCGAACCATAAAGCGCGCGATTGCCTTCTTTTGCATCTTCACACGCGAGCAAACGCTGGGTCGTATCTTGATCAAGCCCCGAATTTCCGATGTTAAGCAACACAAGCCCCGTCAGGATCGCCCAAATCGAAAAGGGTGCCGACAAGTCGAAGGACGTATCAATCAGTGTCAATTTGTCCTGTCCACCCGGCGCATGGGCCAGTGCTTCCCATATCTCGGGCAGCGAAAGCGGGATTTTTATCAACAGGAACGCAAGCACCATGATCGCGGCGCCGACATAAAGAATGACTTGAACCAGATCGCTCCATATAATCGAACTCAGTCCGCCCATGAAGGTAAAAGCCAAGCCGAAAACAAGAAGGATGAAGGATGCCGCGACAATATGTTCAGCCGACACATCGAGAAATATTATCATCGAAACGGCAATCGCCGCTAGATAAAGTCGAGCGCCACTCGCGAGAATGCGTCCGACAAGATACATTGCTCCCGCCGCGCGCTTCGCCCGCACGTCAAACCGTTTTTCGAGCAGTTCATAAACCGTCGCCGCTTTCATCGCATAAAATCGAGGGATAAGAACGCGCGCGACAAAAAACGCTGCAATAACAGCCGCAAGATTGCTTGTCAGATAGGTCAAATTACCACGAAAGCTGTAATCGGGCGCACCCAGAAAAGTCGCAGCAGATTGCACAGTTGACAGCACTGACACCGCCACGAGCCATGTCGGTGCATTGTGGCTGGCGAGGAAGTAATCATCGGCCTTCGTCATTGCACGGCGCGTCGACAAATAACCCGCGACCGCGAGGACGCCGATATAGCCTGCCAATATGGCCCAATCGAGCGCGGTGAACTGCAGCGGCATTTACCGGGCTTACCTCTTATCGAAGGGAAACGGACACACGCGGCCCGCCTCCCCTCTCCAATTAACGCTTAATCGTCAACGTCGCACCGAAACTACGCCCGGTAACATTATACGTGTCCGGATAGGTGCCGAATGCACCGGGGTTCGTCGGCAACGGCGGCTTTTTGTCGAAAAGATTGTCGACACCGATGTTGAAAGTTGCCCACGTCACCGGCCGTATCGAAATCGCGAGATCGAAATAATCCTGTGCATTAATAGTGCCAGCACTTCCAAGCGCGCTGTCTTTTACAGCGCCAATCCGTTGCCAGCCAATCTGCGTCGTCACCTGCTCAAAGTCCCAGGTTAAGGCCAGCCGGTGCTTATAATCGGCCGCGACGAGAGAGACGGCATCGGACGAGCAGGCAAACCCATAGCGGCCCTTGCAGTCAACCGGGGCAAGAATGGCGTTGCGCTGAATCGTATAACCGGTGACGATATTGGCTTGATATGCCAATGTGATCCGCTTGCCAAACGAACCTTCGGGCAAGGCGCGCGAGAATGTAACGCCGACGTCAAAGCCGCGTTGTTTGATCGAGGCCAGATTGCGGTCAACCGGAAAACCGTCCTTAATAAACCCTGTCGTCGCGTCGCGCGTGACAGCGGCGCACAATGGATTGCCGGCCACAGGATTGGTGATGTAGCAACTGTTCAGTGCATCGACAGGCTGGATTTGGCCGACCGCATCCTTCAGCTTGATGTCATAATAATCGACAGTCGCCGTAAAACCCTGCCAGAACGTCGGCATCAGTACGGCGCCAACGGTATACGTCGTGCCGCGTTCGGGTTTGATATTGGGATTACCGCCAAAGAAATAACCACCGGTCAGGTTGGCCGGATTGAGCGAGTCATATGGCCCCTTATACCCTTGCGCCGTACATTGTGCGGTATTGCCTGTGCCAAGCGCGCAAGGATCACCAAGATAGCGCGGATTAAGCCGTGCAACCGTCCGCAGGTTTGCAAAGGGAATGCTTGCAATCGCACCTTCAGTCTCACCGATGTTCGGTGCACGGATGACGGTTTGGCGCGCCCCCCGGAACCGGATGTCGTCCGTCACGGCCCATGTGCCGCCGAGCTTGCTGGTGCCAAACCGACCAATCCGGCCACTGCCGTTTGATCCGGAGCGGGTATAGTCCGACAGGCGATAGGCCGCCTCGATTTCGAACCGCTTGATCAGCGGCAAATCAGCCAGCAAAGGCACGAGTAATTCGGCATAGCCTTCATGGCTTTTTTGCTTGCCGTTGAAAAACACCGTGCCGAATTCATTATTATTGCCGCGGTCATCGCGAAATTCATAGCCAAGCGCAAAGCCAATGGGGCCGCCCGGTAAATTGAGCACAGCAGCGCTATCCCCCGACAGCGTGATCCCGGCATTTAGTTGTTCACGCTTGCGTTCATTTTGCAGGCGCGGCGAGCTCAACCCGGCCAGTTGCACATCGCCCGGACCAAACAAGTTTGCCGTATTGGCCAGCGAGGCCAGCGTTGTTGCATTGCGTGCGACCAACAGGTCAGTGCGCTCCTTGACCTGGCCCAGCTGGACATAAACATCCCATTTTGCATTGGCCGTCAGGTCGCCGCGAAAGCCAATCTGCCCCTGATAGGTGTCGCGCTCCGTTTCAGCGGTAACAATTCCTGCTTCGCCGATGGACCGATTCACACGAACCTGCGCGACGCCATTCACAAACGTCAGCTGGCTGCGGATAGCGGTCGTCAGGAACGGGTTGGTGCTGTTGATCCCAACCACTTCGTTCACAACAAGCGGCTGCGATCCGCCACGGCTTGATCCGGTCGTCCGGACATTGCTATACATCAAACGGCCATAGGCCTGAATGGCGTCCGTCAGATCATATTTGAAAAACAGCGACCCGTTGATGCGCTTCAACGGTTGCACCAGCAAGAAGTCGCGCGTGTAATCGGTCGTTTGCGGCGTCAAAGTGAATTGACCGAAGCCGTCGAACGAAAACACCCGTCCGCTGGCCACATCCGTGAAATTGCCGCCCGCGCCCGCAACGGGAACGTTGTTGCGCAAAGCAAAGGCACGCTTGCCCTGTGTCAGGCCGTTGCGTTGGGTATATTCGGCATAGCCAACGATACTGCCACGGTCGCCCAGTCCTGCCCCGAACGTCGCATAACCACCAACCTGCGACGCGCCACCGGCAACAGCGCGGTAATTGCCCGATGCCGTCAGCCCGCGAATATCGTCGTCGATAATGAAGTTTACGACGCCCGCAACCGCGTCAGCACCATACACGGCAGCAGCGCCACCTGTCAGCACATCGACGCGCTTTAGCAATGGTGCCGGGATCGCATTTACATCAACCGCGTTGCGGAAACTGAACGGTGTCGCGCGCGTTCCGTTGATCAGAACCAGCGTGCGGTTCTGCCCGAGGTTACGAAGATCAAGCGTCTGAGCACCATAGCCGTCGCTGCCTGTCGATGTCGAATTCACGCCGCCTGCCAGCTGCGGCAATTTTACCGAGAAATCTTCAATAGTAACCGCACGACCCAGCTTGATCTGCTCACCGGTCGTGATTGAAACCGGGCTGATCCCCTGAAGGTCGGCACGCGGAATGCGTGATCCTGTTACAACGATGTCGGATTCCGGCGCACTTTCTGTTTTTTGTGCAAAAGCACTTTGTGCCCCCATCGTAGCTGCCAATGAAGTTGCCGCCAAAATGCGCCGCGAAATCTTAAAAGCCATGCCCTTCACTCCTCACCCTTGAAGCCAGCAATTAGTGCCTAGCTCTCACATTAAATACCAATATAGGACCAATTAAGCTATATGGCAATCTTGCTATGGCAATTTAATACCAATTGAGGTCAGAGCGACGCCATCTGCCACGAAGGCTAATCCGCAGTCCAGCCACCATCGATAACCATAGATGTACCGGTCATTAGTTGGGAAGCGTCTGATGCGAGATAAAGGATGGCTCCCATCAGATCTTCAACTTGGCCGATACGGCCCAGCTTTATCTTGGAGAGAACCGAAGCCTTAAACGCCGCATCATCTAAATAAGGTTTGGTCAATGGCGTTTCGATAAACGTCGGAGCAATTGTGTTGCTGCGGATGCTATGGCCAGCGAGGTCCAGAGCGAAGGCCTTGTTCATACCTTCCATCGCCCATTTCGATGCACAATATAAAGATCGGTTTGGCCCGCCGACATGGCCCATTTGCGAACTGATATGAATAAGGCTGCCCGGCATGCCTTCTGCGACCATTTTATGCACAACGGCCTGCGCCACAAAAAATGCTGATTTGACATTAAGGTCGAGGACTGCGTCATAATCATCCTCGGCAACATCCATCATCGCCATGGGCCGGTTGGTACCTGCATTGTTGACAAGGACATGAAATGCAGGGCGCTCAGCAAAAAAAGCCTTC
>JAYTWA010000374.1:0-5486 GCA_043743675.1 Sphingomonadales bacterium | reverse complement strand
GTGAATAAAGTGGCGACGGCGGTGCAGATGCGGCTGGATGTGTATGCGTTGCGGTTGGCGCCGATGGTGTATCTGCGGCTGAAGGAATTGGCGGGGTCGCGGTGGACCAACGACGGCGAAATCGTAATTACGGCGCGCGAATATCGCAGCCGTGAAGCGAACCGCGAGGAAGCACGCGCGCGGCTGGCAGAACTGGTCGGCAAAGCGCACCAGATCCCGGCGCGGCGGGTGAAAACGCGGCCCAGCAAATCCGCTCGTGAAAAGCGGATGGTGGGGAAGGCAGTGCGGTCCGATGTGAAGAAGGGGCGGGGAAAAGTGAGTTTTGACTGATGTTTGATTTCAAATCCGGTGCGACAACGAAGACCGAAATGTGGGCTGATGTCCTGAGCGCCGCCGATGCGGTGACAGCGGGGGAGCCGGACCCGATTGCAAACATGGCCAATGTATCGGCTGTGCTGTTTCATGGCCTCCCTGATCTCAACTGGGCGGGGTTTTACCGGATGGGCCAGAGCGACAAGGCTGGGGGCGAACTGGTGCTTGGGCCGTTTCAGGGGAAGGCGGCGTGTATTCGCATTGCACTGGGCAAAGGTGTGTGTGGGACAGCAGCCGAAACGGGGCAGACGCAGCTGGTTGAGGATGTCCATTCGTTCCCCGGGCACATTGCTTGTGACGCAGAGTCACGGTCTGAACTGGTGGTGCCATTGATGAACAAAGGGCGCGTGATTGGCGTCATTGATCTCGACAGTCCAACGCCCGCGCGGTTTGACGTCGAGGATGTTGCCGGGTGCGAGGCGCTGGCCCATCTCATTAGCCCCAGACTGGGACATGACCATTAACCATCGAACCTAGTCTTAACGCCGTAGTAATGTTAAAAAGCTCCCAGAAACAGCGCATTTGCCAATTGCTGTGTATGGTTCGGTATCGGGGAGTATTTACTATGCGAAGCCTTGGAATTTCGAGCGTTGCGCTTGCTGCGCTGATGGTTTCGCAACCTGCGTTTGCCGATATCGACTCGGGTGTTGGCGCGCCGGTTGTGCCCGCCGTTTCGGCACCGCGGTTGCCAGCAATGCCTGCCCCGCCAGCGGCACAAAACCCGCGCGACATGGCACCCATGGCGACCGGTCCGAACCGGCGGCCGGACTATCAGCGGCCGTCCTATGGTTTTCAGCTGCCACAGACATGGATGTCGTCCGAACATGCCATTGATTATCGTGAATTCGGGCTTGATCGCCCTGCGGCGGGCTTTGGCTGGTCGCGCTATTATGATGACATGGTCCTGAGCGATCAGTGGGGCCGGGTGTATGATGTCGCGGGATATGATGATCGCGGGCGTCGTGGTCGTGGTGGCTATCGTGGCCGCAATACCGACGGGATTGTCGGTGGTGTTGCGGGCGCAGCAGTTGGTGCGGTTGCGGGCAATGTGATTGCGGGCGCAGGTAGCCGGTTGGCCGGATCGCTGATCGGTGGCGGTGTCGGTGCGCTCGTCGGGCTGGGTGTCGAACTGGCACTGAACAAAGGTAAGCATCGCAAACCGCGTTACGACGACCGGGCGCATGATGGCGGTTTTGATCGGGGCCATGACGGCGGCTTTGCGCGTGGTCATTGGGGTGGATACCCGCAGCAACAGGCGTGGGGGTATCAATCATGCAATTGCGGTGGTGGCGGCGACACCGTGACGACCACAACAGTGACGTACCATGGCGCTGGCAGTTACATGGTCCCGCGCCAGGTTGTTAGTTATGAAAATGTCTATGCGCCGGTGCGGACAAAATATGTTGCGCGCGCCACGGCACCTGCCAAATACCGGGTCCGCGAAGAAGCGCCAGCATCGACCGGCAAGATCCGCGAGCGGACCAAGTTGCATACGCGCACTTATTAGGGGCGTGGCAAGGGTAGTCCGGCAAAGGTGACCAGACTTTCCGCACCGTCCTTTGATAAAGCGGAGACACCTGCAAATGTGTCATCGACGATCACGCCTTTAAGTGTCACCTGAGTATCGCTGGCCGGTACATCACGCGACGTTTCCCAATCAGCGCGGTCGGCACGGCGCGAGCGAATGCGATAACCCGAAGCGCCCGGCACAGCATCCCATTTGACAGTCATATCGGTTGAAACCGCGCCACCCGCGATGACATTTTGCGGCGCGGGTGGTGCTGTCGCAAGCTGGCGAAGCATCGCGATATTCAGCGCCGTGACTTTGGCGAGATAGGGAAAGTCCATTCTGTCCGCCGTGTCGCCATAGATGCGGCCATTTTCGGTGCGCAGATCTTGATGCTGGGCATCATAATTTTCGACGCCAACGGTAAAGCGCACAGCCGGGTAGCCAGCTTCAAGCATCGCCGTATGGTCGCCACCACGCCCGAAACGGTCGGGACGGCGTATCGCCATGACGGGGAGAAGGTCGTCGCTTTGCCAAAGTCGCCAAATCGCTTTTGCAAGCGCGCGTGACGGGCTGTCATCTTCGCCGCCACTGGCGCGCCGCCATTTGAGTGTCGCTGAATCTTCGGCGGCACCAATGCCTTCGCTGAACACGCGAACATGGTCAGCGACCTTGCGGCCATCCTGTCCGATGGTGTTGCCGACAATGTCGTTGTTAAGCATTGCCGCGACGCGCCAGCCGCGTGCTTTGGCCGTTTCGGCGAGCAGCTTGCCACCCCATAGCCCCTGTTCCTCGCCCGATAGGACAGCATAGATTATTGTGGCTTTGAACTTTTCCTTCGACAGGATGCGTGCTGCTTCCATCACAAGCGCGACGCCCGACGCATCATCGTTGGCCCCGGGGGCATCGCTGGTCGCATCCATCACATCCGATGCGCGGCTGTCGATATGGCCCGCCACAATGACAACATGACCGGGATCGCCGGTGCCGCGCTGAATGCCCAGCACGTCCTCCACAATCACTCCGTTCGGCGCACGGGGACCGTCAAAGCGCTTGCTTGGGCGTTCGACCGCCAGACCGAGTTTGGCGAATTCACGGGCTGTCCAGTTGCGTGCCGCGCCGATGCCGCGTTTTGGATCCGTCGCCGATGACGCCGTGTGGCGGGTGCCAAAGCTGACAAGTTTGTCGACCGTGCTGCGAAGCGCGGTTGGGCTGGGCGCTGGCGCGGCGGCGATGAGGAAAAGGGCGGGAAGGGGTAGGAGGTATTTCATGCCTCTAGCTCACCCGGTCCAGCGCATCATTATCCAGTGCGCCGGGTACAATCATGACGGGGCAGGGCAGGCTGCCGGCCTCAACGCCCGCGAAATGCGTAACCAGCGGCCCCGGTGCGCCGACCGCTGCTGCACCAAGCACGAGCGCCGCAATGTTCGGGTCGTCGGCAAGGATTTCGCGAATCGTCGGAATTGGTTTGCCTGTGCGCACCAGAATTGAGGGCTGCACGCCGGTTTCCTCGACAATCGCGCCCGCCGCACTTTGCACGATTTCTTCGGCATGGTCGCGGGCTTCGTCTTCCATTGTTGCCTGAACCCCGCCGAATGCGACAAACTCGACGGGCTCTACAATCGCGAGAATCTGCACCGTGCCGCCAGTTTTCGCGGCGCGGCGCGTTGCGAAACGGAGTGCGACGCCCGCTTCGATAGTTTCGTCGATGACGACGAGATATGTGCGCATGTTGTGTGGCGTCCCCTGCTCTTTGGCCCTGCTCTTTGGCCCTGCTTTATGCATAGGCTGCGCCGGAGATGTGATTTCTGCAAGCCCCCCGCTTGACCGCCGCGCCAGCCTGTCCGATTGGGACGACAATACGCTACGGCAACCGACAGGGATTTTCGACACATGGCCATCGAACTGAAAATGCCCGCGCTATCCCCGACAATGGAGGAGGGCACGCTGGCCAAATGGATGGTCAAGGTGGGCGATGTCGTGAAATCGGGCGACCTGCTGGCCGAGATCGAGACTGACAAGGCGACGATGGAATTCGAAGCGGTCGATGAAGGGACTGTGTCGGAGATATTGGTTGCCGAGGGGTCCGAAGGGGTCAAGGTCGGGACGGTGATTGCGCTGATTTCGGGGGATGGAGAGGTGGTGGCGCCTGCGAACACTGAAACCGTTCGGGCTGAGCTTGTCGAAGTCCTGCCCTTGTCTGCAGCCACTCAACATAAGAACGACAACCCTTCGACAAGCTCAGGGCAAACGGCGGTCAAGGCCCCAGCTGATGGAGCGCGCATCGCCGCATCCCCGCTTGCGAAACGCCTGGCCGAACAGAAAGGTGTTGATCTCTCGACCATCACCGGCACGGGGCCGGGTGGCCGGATTGTCAAAGCAGATATTGAGGGCGCGCGCGTTGATGCCGCGTCAGTGCCTCCGGCCGCCGCACAAACCACCGCGCCAGCAGCGAGCCCGATTTCGGTTGTCGCAGCACCCATCTCCACCGACATTCCACACGAAATCGTCAAACTGTCGGGTATGCGCAAGACGATTGCTCGACGGCTGACGGAATCGAAGCAGCAGGTCCCGCACATCTATCTGACGGTCGATGTCCGCCTCGACGCGCTCCTGAAACTGCGCGGGGACCTGAACAAAGCGCTCGAGGCGCGTGGCGTAAAGCTCAGCGTCAACGACATGCTGATCAAGGCGCTGGGGCTTGCGCTGATCGAAGTGCCCGCGTGCAATGTATCGTTTGCGGGGGATACGCTCATCAAATATAGCCGCGCCGATATATCGGTGGCGGTGTCGATCGACGGCGGGTTGATCACGCCGATCATCACGGATGCGGCCAACAAATCGATGTCGGCGGTATCGACGGACATGAAAGCGCTGGCGGAGAAAGCGAAAGCGGGCAAACTGCAGCCGCATGAGTATCAGGGCGGGACGGCCAGCCTCAGCAACATGGGCATGATGGGCATCAAGCAGTTCGAAGCCGTCATCAATCCGCCGCAAGCGATGATCATGGCGATCGGCGCGGGCGAGCAGCGGCCCTATGTGGTCGATGGTGCGCTGGCGATTGCGACCGTGATGAGCGCGACGGGAAGCTTCGATCACCGGGCGATTGACGGCAGCGACGGGGCAGCGTTGATGGCGGCATTCAAGCGGCTGGTTGAAATGCCGTTGGGGTTGGTGGGGTAGGGAGAGATTTAGATGGAATTTTTTTGTGATCGTCGAGGCTCGCATTGGCCAGTTTCGCGCATTCAAGAGATTCACCCAGTTCAAGAGGGCACCAGTCACGAAGACACGGGAATACGGATAGTTACAATGATTGATGGTCCGAACGTTGAAATCGAGGACATAGTATTTCGCGAGATTGTTGACCCCAATTTTGGACGGCTTGTTTGATGCCTGAAACCTACGACCTCATCATTCTTGGCTCCGGCCCCGGCGGCTATGTGGCCGCGATCCGCGCGTCGCAGCTGGGTCTGAAAGTCGCGATTGTCGAGCGTGAGCGGTTGGGGGGGATTTGTCTGAACTGGGGGTGCATCCCGACCAAGGCATTGCTGCGGACGTCGGAGATTTATCATTATATGCAAAATGCCGAGGCTTACGGGCTGTCGGC
>JAYTWA010000373.1:0-16583 GCA_043743675.1 Sphingomonadales bacterium | reverse complement strand
TTGTCCGTCGCACTCAGCGTCATCAATTGCTTGGGCGGTTTACTCCCGAAGCTTACACAACCCGCAAGCGGCAATAGCAGTAAAGCCACAAAAGACGTCTTCATTTCCGGCCTCCCCGCGGCTGATAATCGGGCAGCTTGGGCGATCCCAAGATGCTCGTTGCGCCGCCCTGATCAATTTTGGTCGCAACCGATGACAGGCTTTCGGACATCACGCGAAGGTCACGCACCAGCTGTCCGACTTCGGGCATTGTCGTTTTTGAAAACGCCTGAACCCCCGGCTGCGCATCCTTCAATGTCTTGTCGAGCGTCTCCATGCTGCGCTTGGCCGACGCCACGGTTTCGCGCAGATCGCCGACCAGTGGCCCTGCTTGTCCGTTCACATTTTCGGCAAGATTACCGATTTGCTCAGCCGCTTTGCCCGCCTGCGCAACCGCAATGCGCGTATCAGCCAGCGTCTGGGCAATGTCCGGCCCCTTGTCGGCCAGCGCGTCAGTCAGCCGGTTGGTATTGTCGAGAATCCCTGCGATTGACGCCTGATTCTTGTCTGAAATCAACTCAGTCAGCCGCTCGGTCAATGTCGACAAACGCTCAAGCAATTGTGGCGCAGAATTGAGCAGCGCGCCAAGGCCACCGCGCTTCGTTGGGATCACCGGACGTCCCGCTGGACCCAGTTCCTCAATGGCCGGCATTCCCTTCACCGCCCCGTCGAGCACGACAGTCGATGGCCCCGTAAAACTACCAAGGATTGTCGCCGTCGTTCCTTGAAGCACAGGTGTATCCGGTTTCAACGAAACCCGCACCCGCTTGAACTCGGGATTATCGCGCCACAATTCGATCTCAACAATCTGGCCCGACGGCACGCCTGAAAAACTGACGCTTGATCCCTTTGCCAGCCCTTCAACCGACTGCTTGAAAAAAATGTCATATTCCTTCGCCTTGCTGCCCGACATGCCCGACAACCAGACCAGAAACGCCGCGAGCGCCGCCAGCAGCGCAAGCACAACCGATCCGACAAGAATATGGTTCGAGCGCGTTTCCATCAGGCGGTCTCTTTCTCATGCGCGTGAACCGCAGCTGTCGCGGCACGCCCGCGCGGCCCGTTGAAATATTCCTGAATCCACGGATGTTTCGTTTTCAACAATTCGTCGATGGTCCCCACCGCAATCACTTTCTTGTCCGCCAGCACCGCCACCCGGTCACATATCGCATACAGGCTATCAAGATCATGCGTGATCAGAAACACCGTCAGCCCCAGCGTCTTTTTGAGGCTTAGTGTCAATTCGTCAAATGCCGCCGCACCAATCGGGTCGAGTCCCGCCGTCGGTTCATCGAGAAACAGCAGTTCGGGATCAAGCGCCAGCGCCCGCGCCAGCCCCGCACGCTTCTTCATGCCACCCGACAATTCGGACGGGAATTTCGGCCCCGCGCTTGGGTCGAGCCCCGACATGACGACCTTGTACGCCGCAATCCCGTCGAGCAAATTCTTGTCGAGTTTGGGATAAAATTGACGCAGCGGCACCTGGACATTCTCGGCAACAGTCAGTGTCGAAAACAGCGCGCCGCCTTGAAACAATATGCCCCAGCGCTTGCGTATGTTGAGCGCTTCGTCCTCATCACGGTCAATCATGGACTCACCAAAGACATGCACTTCGCCAGCTTGCGGGGTTTGCAGGCCAATGATCGAACGCATCAGCACCGATTTGCCCGTCCCCGATCCGCCCACCACCCCTAAAATCTCGCCGCGCCGAACGTCGAGGTCGAGCCCTTCGTGAATGACCGCATCGTCAAATTTATTGACAAGCCCGCGCACTGAAATCGCGATTTCAGGATCGCCGCTCATGACCAGCCGATCGCCGTGAAGAACACCGCGAAAAACGCATCGAGCACGATGACAAGGAAAATAGCCTGCACCACAGCAGAAGTCGTTCGCAGCCCCACTTGTTCCGCATTCGATTCGACCTGCATCCCCTGAAAACATCCCGACAGGCCGATGATCGCGCCAAATACCGGCGCCTTGACCAGCCCGACGTACATATCCGTCATCGGCACAACTTCACGGATGCGCTGAATGAACGTGACGGGCGGAATGCCCAGGCTCACCCAGCAAAACAGGCCACCGCCAATGATCGACACAACGGTTGCATAAAAGCCCAGCAGCGGCATCATTAGCACGCTCGACATCATCCGCGGGATGACCAGCGCTTCGACGGGTGACACGCCGATGGTGCGCATCGCGTCGATTTCTTCGGTCAGCTTCATCGTGCCAAGCTGCGCGGCAAACGCCGATCCTGACCGCCCCGCCACCATGATCGCGGTCATCAACACGCCCAGTTCGCGAGTCGTGATCCGCCCGATCAGGTTGATCGTATATATCTCCGCGCCAAACTGACGCAGTTGCACCGCGCCCTGTTGCGCGATGACAATCCCGATCAGGAAACTCATCAGGCCAACAATCGCCAGCGCCGAAACGCCGACAACTTCGAACTGCTGAATGACGGCATTGGGGCGAAAACGCGACGGATGGCGGATAACATTGGCCATGCCGATCACCACGGCACCGAAAAAGCCCAACAGCCCTTTCAGATTATGCCCCGCAACGGCGACCGCTTCGCCGATTTCGCCAAGCACGCGGAACAGCGGATTGATCCGGTCGGGCCGCATCCGCACCGACTTGTCCGACCGGGCAACCTGTTCGATCAGCGTAGCGACATCATCATTCGCGCCTGCCAGGACGGCATTTTTGTCAATCGACAGCTGGTGGATAATCCACGCGCCAACGGTGTCGATCCGGCCGACGTTCGACAGATCAATCGCATCAATCTGCTCGACAAGCGCCAGCCGCGTCGGCACGTCGCCAAGATCGGGTAAGCGCAGATCGCCTGCGAATGCCAGCGTCTGGCGTCCCTCACGGGTTTCCTGCCCAAAATCTGCACGTTCACCCATAATGCGCAGACATGGGGCAAGAAACCGGCGACGGCAAGATAATGAGGCGTTAGGCTGGCACGATGAAGCGCATTGCCATTTACGACATGGACCGCACGATCACGCGGCTGCCGACATTTACATCTTTTCTGCTCCATGCGGCGCGGCGGCGGCATCCGTGGCGGTTGCTGCTCGTGCCGTTCGTGGGAGTCACGGTTGCGTTATACGGACTGCGCCTGATTGATCGCGCGCGGTTGAAGGTATGGAACCAGAGTTTGCTCGTCGGCTCGTCGATCCATCCCGAAGAGCTCGGCCCGATTGCCGATAGCTTTGCCGACAAGACGGTGCGCGGCAATGTCCTTGCCGATGCCAAGGCGCGGATCGCCGCCGATCATGCTGAAGGGTATCAGCTGATCATGGCAACGGCATCCTACCGGCTCTATGCCGAAGCCATCGCGCGCAAGCTCGGCTTTGACGCGACAGTCGCCACAAACACGCTGGCGGGTCTCGATACGCGGATCATGGCAAAAATCGACGGGGAAAATTGCTATGGCCCCGCCAAACTCCGCATGGTCACAGCGTGGATGCACGCTGCTGGCATCGCCCGCGACGAAGCGCACATCCGGTTTTACAGCGACCATGTGTCTGATTCGCCTGCGATGGAATGGGCCGATGAGGCCTTCGCGGTGAACGCGCATGGCCCCTTGCGGCGGCTGGCCAAGGCGCGCGGCTGGACAATTCTCGACTGGACCTGAAACAGTCCCCAATATCCTCGTTATCCACAGGCAAAATCAGTGATTTTAGGCTGGCACGACTCATCATATCATGACAGCTTCACAGCATAATCAACGGGACGACAAAGCGGAAACGCTGAAGCAACCCGAGGATGCAAGGACTGGTAACGAGGCCATGCTGAACGCGCAAGCGGGATGAAATGACAAAGGAACCGGTTCGGGTTGCGGCGATGTGAGGCCCCAGCGGAATGGCAAAGCGCAAGCAGAGCCGTCGCGCAAACCTCGATACACAAAGCAACCATGCGGTGCTCAGCCAAGCCGTGAACCTGAAACGGGGAACGACGAAGCAAAGGCTCGCAGCAACGCCAGGGTCTTCTGTCAATTCGGTCGGCAGCAATGCCAGGAAAGAAATGATAGGAGCCCAGCGCAGTGGGGGTCGGTCGCAGGATCGGCCCCCATTGAGTATGCGCAAAGCCGCTCAAGCAGAGATGGCGGCGATCTCGTCCACTGCGCGCTGCAGGTAAATTGCGATTGCCGTCAACCCAAGTGCTTCGGCCCGCGCGATACAACGCAACAGTTCATGGCGAAGTCGACCAAGTGTCGCCCCACGCGCAAGATCATCGGCTTCCAGCACAGTTTCGATCATGTATAATTCCTGTAACGCAACTAAAACTGCGTAGAATAATACACCAAATTTCGTATGTTGGCTGGTTCAAATATTGACACGGCAACAACCCCGGTCCGTTCTGATTAACGAAACTCTTCGAAAAGATTCACAACAACGCTGTCATTAAACTTGCGCTCGAATTGGTCGGGATGCACAAATTCGTCGGCAAACCAGGGATATTTTGTTTTGTCGAACGCGCCGCGGACCCAATCGAGTGCCTGCCCGACTTCGGGAAAACGCACTGAGTCCGGATGATGCACCAAATACACTGAACGGCGCAGGTGTAGACCAATATCAAGCGGTCGTGTTCCCCGGCTCACAACACGAATATATGTTGGCAAAAAACCGATTCCCGCCCCTTTTGTAACGGCCCAAAACTGGGCCGAACTCGTATTTGTTGTGACAGCAATCAACCCCCCTGCAATAATCTCACTGTCGACAAACATCGGAAGAATTTCAGACGCGACTTGATCGGCGACTTGCCAGACGAGTTTATGATCGCGGGCATCGGCCACACTTTTCGGTGTGCCATGCACTGCCAGATAGCTCTCGGCCGCAAACGGCATGAGGTGCAACGTGCCGATTTTCTGGACAATCAGATCAGGATTGGACGGTCGTTCAAGCTGGATTGAGATGTCGACATCGCGAAACATGACGTCAGGCGGCGACATGTCGCACTGAAGGTCGATGTGGATGTCAGGACTTTTCGCGCGAAAGTCGACAAGATGCGGCACCAGCCAGAATGTCCCCAATCCTTCGGTTATCGTTATGCGCACGGACGCCTCGCGCCGCCCCTGCGCACAGGCCTGAACACGTTCGGCAGTTTTGCCAAGTGCCCGCATCTGCTTGGCGATTGAAACCAGCTCATAGCCTTCCTGCGTTAGCGTCACGCCCTCGACGCTGCGCCGGATCAGCACCCCGCCAATCTGCCGCTCAAGGCGATCAATCTTGCTCCGGATCGTGTTGAGCGAAATGCCCGCGACAAGGGCCGCTGATCGAAAGCTCCCCGCTTCCGACAATATCAGAAGCAATCGCATATTATCCCATGAAATACGGTCGAGCGACGCGCGCCGCCGCACCTCATGTGCAGAAATCTGAACACCCGGTGCGTGCTTTTGGATCACATTCACCCGCTGTTTGATCATAATCTGGCCCCCGTCCGATCCAGCTTCGCCGAAAAGGAATTGTTATGCAAAATGACTGTAACACGATCTCGTCGAAAAGTAGCTACAAGAACATCCGCTTTACGCCGCGCTTTGAAAAGCTCGTTGCGACACGCGGTCACCGCAGTTTGCCAAATTCACGCGCTGTATCGATTGAAGAATCGCGTATTTTGATGAATCGACTTCGTGACGCCATTGGTGAAATTGCCAGTGACGAGGCCATAGAAGTCGTCCTGAAGCATAACCCGCAAGTTATTCGGACCGTTGACCGCGAGGACGATAAAGAACCTGCATTCCTTGCGTATTTGCCCTTAAATGAGTTGGGACTCGGTGCTGTCCAGCACGGACTGCTTGACCGGTTGAACCCCGATACGCGCTTTCTGACGCGTGCCGACGAACGCCCTGTCGCACTATATGTCTGGTGCGTTTACACACCCGGCAACTTCATTCCCGCCATTGCGGCGATTGCTGCTCACTTCGAAACCATCGCGCCCGAAGGCGTTCCGCTGTTCGCCAGCGCCGCCACGGCGGCCTCTGCACGGTTGTTTGCTTCGCTGGGATTTTCGCGCGCCCGCGATCATTATCCTTTGGCGGAAGCCGATGTCCTCGTCGTTCTTCGCGCTCACAAAGAACAAATACCGCAAGTTGCCATGGCTCCGGTGCTGACCACCCGCGTCAGCCGCACCATCGAAGATGTCATGAAAGTCTTCTCAATCCGCGCCGCAACCTACATGAACGAGCAAGCCTGCCCCTATGATGAAGAATTTGACGGCAATGATTTTTGCGCTGCACATATTCTCGGCGAAATCGATGGCGAGCCTGCCGGTTGTGTCCGTGTCCGGTTCTTCGGCGATTTCGTGAAGATTGAGCGTCTTGCAGTGCGTCCTGAATTCAGATCAACGCGCCTCGCCATGAAACTTGCGCGCGCCGCATTTGATTATGCGCGGGCAAAGGGTTTCCGCAAAGCCTATGGCCATTCACGCCATGACCTCGTCCGTTTCTGGTCGCGCTTCGGTTTTCAACCCATCGCCGGGAAACCAACCTTCGAATTTTCGGATGTGACTTATGTCGAAATCGAAGCCGACATTAAACCGGCGAACGATGTCATTCACATTGGTCGTCCGCCACTCGAAATGATCCGTCCCGAAGGCGCATGGGATGTGCCCGGCCCGCTTGACCGTTCCGCCAATCGGGGCAGTCGTGGCGAAAGTTTGGCCCGCCGCACTGCCAACGGCTGATTGAGGCTAGTGAGGGAACGTGTCGGGGGGCACAGCTTCAGCGGATCTTCTGCTTGAAACAGCCCGGGCGCTTTATCGGGAACGCAGGCTGCGCGCGCGTCACTTCGCGGGCAGCCTGTTTGCCGAACCGACTTGGGACATGTTGCTCGATTTGTTTATTGCCGATTGCGAACGACGCAAAATCACGATCAAAAGCGTGTGCATCGGGGCGAATGTTCCGACCACGACGGCAATGCGTCACTTGCGCTGGCTGCACGAACAGGGCTTGGTCGAACGTCTCAGCCATCCCCGCGACGCACGGTCAACGCATGTCCGACTTACGGCCGATGCCATCACGGCAATGGAAAACTACCTTAACGAAATTTAGCCGCGCGCCATTCGCTTTTGGCCTTTGTCTTCGTCGGCAGCTGGCGATGCTTCGACATTGTCGGGCACGATCCAGCTCCGCGACAATGGCATGACGCCCATACCCGACCCGTCAGGATCAGGGTCCGTATCATTCGACGCGCGGCGGGCAAGACCGTCCTCAAGCCGGCGGATCAGCGCCGTAATCGAATTGTCCGCCTGAACCGGCGCAGCAAACACCGGCTGAAGCTCTTCAAACACGACGGGGGCTGCCAGCGCGGGCTCGGTTTCCAAAAAAGGGGGTTGGTCCGGAAATGGAGCCGCTGTCGCCATCGCTTCGTCCGACATTAACGGAGCACCCAGTTCGTCGGGCGCAAAGATCGGGCGGCGCGGTGGTAAAGGATCATCGCGCATCACAAACGCATCGGCATCGTAACCCGCATCGCGCCACGGCGTTCGCGCACGCGCTTTTGCTTCCATAAATTTGGTGAGCGGTGCCAACAATGCCCATACCAGAAACGTGACACCGCCAAGCGCGAGCGCAATGGCAAGCAAGCGCGCAACCAGTCCCAGCGGCGGCGCAGCAGCAGCCAGCACAGTCGGCAATCCGCTGGCAACAACGCCCGCTTCAAACATCCATTGCGGCACGGCCGCCACCAATATCGCGGCGGCAATCCCGAACAAAATTGCGACAACCGGTGCAAACGGAATGCGCTGGGCACGACGGGCCAATGTAACCATAAACTCTATTCCTTCACCGCTGGCCGCCGGAATGTTTGGCCACCAGCTTACGGTAAACAGGTTCGTAACGCGAAATGTTTGACGACCAGTTACGATCCGTCTCAACAAATTGTCGCGCCACCGCGCGGCGATTGTCCCACACTGAACGGTCGGCAAGCAAACCGGCCAGTGAAGCCGCAATCGCGGCAGGGTCATCAGCGGCAAACAACGTGCCTGTAACACCATCCTCGATCAGTTCGCGGTGTCCGCCGACATCCGATGCCGCGACGAGCTTGCCCTGCGCCATTGCTTCCAATGGTTTCAGCGGTGTCACCAAATCAGTGAGCCGCATTTTCTTTCGCGGATAAGCAAGCACATCGATCAGGCTGTAATAACGCTCGACCTCGTCATGCGGCACCCGCCCGACAAAGTGGATACACGACGCTACCGAAGACGCCGTCGCCTGTGCACGCAACGCTGCTTCCATCGGCCCACCCCCGACCAGCAACAAATGCGCATCACTGCGTTCGGCGATCAGCGCAGGCATCGCCGCAATCAGGTCATCGATACCCTCATAATCATAAAAGCTGCCGACGTAGCCAATCACATCGCCGCCGTTCAGGCCGATCTCTGCGGCCAGCGCTTTGTCTCGCTTCGGCGGATCGCCAAACATCGCCATATCAACACCATTTGGCGACACCATGATCTTACTCGCATCGATCCCGCGCGCGACAAGATCGCCTCGCAACCCTTCACAAATCACTGCGATCGCATCGGCGCGGCGGGCGACCCAGGTCTCAACCGTCTTAGTAGCGCGATATTTGATTGAGCCTTCGGTCCCCGTGCCGTTGCCAACGGCGGCATCTTCCCAGAAAGCGCGAATTTCATAAACCAGCGGCAAGCCCAGTTTCCTGGCAGCACGCAATCCCGCCAATCCATTCATGACCGGCGAATGCGCATGGATCAGGTCAAACGGCTTTTCACGGTAGAGTGCAATAATCCGGTCCGAAAGTGACTGCACCTCGCCCCATTCGCGGACCACGGGCGGCCCGGATGGCAGGCTTTGTGTCCGGTAAAAATGCAAGCCCTCAACAACTTCCTCTGCGACATCGGGGACAACGCCGTGCTGATAATGCCGCTCGCCCGTCAGCCCAACCACCCCCCACCCCATCGCTTGCTGCGCGCGCATGATCGCCCGCGTGCGGAACGTGTAACCACTGTGCAGTGGCAAGCTATGATCGAGAACATGGAGGATGCGCATAATATCCCGTTCTTGCCACAACGAAACTTAAGGCGACGTCAACCGGATTATTCTAATGCGACCAGCATGATCGATAATTTCTCGCTCGGCCTGACACATTGCTTGATGCTTTACGCGGCATGGCGGATGCTGTCGCGACCCGATCTTGACACCGAAGACACAACGCCAAAAACATTTCGGGACCGCCCATAAATGCGCGATCTTGTTTTCGTTGGGTTCCTGATCGCGCTGATCGGCATAGGCTTTCGCCGACCGTTCCTGCTTGTGCTTGGTTATGTCTATGTCGACATCGTCTCGCCCCAGCGGTTGACCTACATGCTGCTCAACACGATCCCGATCTCACTCATCATGGTCGTTCTCGCCGTGCTGGGCTGGGCGTTGTTCGACGATAAAAAGGACACACGCGTCGCCCCGCGCCAGTTTCTGATGCTGGCCCTGCTGATCTATTGTGGGATTTCGACCACACAGGCTGATTTCCCGATCGATGCCCTGCGCAAATGGGACTGGGTGTGGAAAGCGCTCGCGTTTGGCATCTTCCTGCCGCTCACGCTGCGCACGCGCCTTCGCATCGAAGCGCTGGCGCTATTTATGATATTGTCCGCGGCGTCGATTATCATCGTTGGCGGCATCAAAACGATTGTTTCGGGCGGCGGCTATGGCGAACTGAACCTGATGGTGTCGAACAATTCAGGTCTTTACGAAGGCAGCACATTATCGGCAGTGGCCGTCGCGATCATTCCACTGATCCTCTGGCTCGCCAAATATGGATCGGTTTACACATCCGACTGGCGCGTAAAAGGCTTTGCCTACGCGCTGGTCTTTGCCTGTCTGCTGATTCCGGTCGGAACACAGGCACGCACGGGACTGATCTGCATCGGGGTTCTCGGCATTCTGACGCTGCGCTCGACAAAACGCCGCCTGCTTTACATGACGCTTGCCGCGACTGCCGCCCTGGTCGCAATCCCGCTGCTTCCGGCGAGCTACACGCAACGCATGGATACGATCAAAGGCTATCAGGCCGACAACTCCGCTGGCACGCGCCTCGCCGTATGGGCCTGGACCCTCGACTATGTGAAAGAGCATCCCTTTGGCGGCGGCTTCGATGCCTATCGCGGCAACCGCATCCGGGTCGTCACTGTTGGCAATGAACGACCGGGCGCCTCGTCCGACTCCCCAACAGTCGAGTATGACCAGGCGCGCGCCTCGCACTCCGCCTATTTCGAAATGCTCGGTGAACAGGGCTGGCCGGGGCTGATCCTGTGGGTCATCATACATTTCGGCGGACTCGTTCGCATGGAAATTCTGCGCGCCCGCTATAAAAAGCGGGAGGGGCAGGATTGGATCAGCGCAATGGCCAACGCCCTTCAACAAGGGCATTTCATCTACCTCGTCGGATCGCTGTTCGTCGGCATCGCATTCCAGCCCTTTATTTACATGCTTGTCGGACTGCAAATCGGCCTCGACACTTATGCAACGCGCGAACGAAAGGCGCGACCTGATCCGCCCGGATGGGGCGTCCGGACTTGACCACGCGCCCCCATATCGATGCTCTGACGGGCATTCGCGGGATCGCGGCATGGCTGGTCGTGCTCTATCATATACGGACGGCGTTCGTGCCCAGCCTGCCCGGCGGTATCATTGATGTGCTGGCCAAGGGGTATTTGGCCGTTGATCTCTTTTTTGTCTTGTCGGGGTTCGTGCTGTGGATGACCTGGGGGCAGCGACTTGCTGTTGAACAGTGGCGCGCCGTGCCGGGTTTCTTGAATAAACGCATTGCGCGTGTCTGGCCGTTACATGCGTTTATCCTGACGGCGACTGTCGCACTTGCGCTTGTGATGATGGCGAGCGGGCGAACACCGGTGGATCATGATCACTGGAATGAACTGCCGCTGCATTATCTGTTGATTCAGAACTGGGGCTTCACCAGTCAGCTCGCGTGGAATCACCCCAGCTGGTCGATCTCCACCGAACTTGCGGCATATCTCGGCTTTGCATTGTTCGTGCCCCTGATCGGGCAGGCGATCCGGCGCATGTCGGTCACCGCGAAGGTCTTAGGCGCGCTCGCCACCAGCATCGCCATGATCGTCCTGCTTGATCAATTTTTCATGCTTCATGGCGAAACAACACTTGGCCCGAACATTCCCTATTTCGGCCTTGCCCGATGCCTGACACAATTTATCTGCGGCGTGGCCATGTGCATCGTCTGGCAAACAGCCCATGGCCCTTTGCTACGTATCAGCACAGCTGCTGTTTTCATGCTGTCAATCGCGCTTTGGATGGGCGGCGTCGCGCGCGAAGTGCTGACGATTCCCGTCGCTTTTGCTGCGCTGGTTCCCCTCATTGCATCGACATCGGCGTTACCGCACAACCCCCTGGCGTCGCGCATAGCTGTGTTTCTGGGGGAAATCAGCTACTCGACTTATCTGTCGCATTTTCTGTTGTGGTCGGTGTTCAAACTCATGTTCGTCCGCGATGCAGCCAACGTATCACTGCTACTCGGCGCAATTTTTCTCGTGGCAACGCTGGTGGCTTCGGTTTTTCTGTATCGATTTGTCGAAGTGCCCGCCCGCCGTCGTTTCGGCGAATATGCGGTTCGCAAGCCTGTGACTGCTTGACGCGCACGGCCCGCGTGTCGAAGGCGGTCGCATGGTCAAATCACTTCCCGATCTTAACACCCGTATCGCATTGCTCTGGACCGACAGCATCAAATGGATTGGCGTACATGCGAGCGAAATTATCGTGGCATGTATCCTTGCTGCGATTGTCGTCACACTGCTTTTTGCGGCGAAATGGCTGGGACGTCGGCTGAAGCGCAAGCATGCCGATGGTGCCCACTGGCCGCAGATTATCGGCGGTGCGCTGAGCAAAATCCGTCTGTGGTTCATGGTCGGTGTCGCGTTGCAAGTTATCGCGGTCTATTCGCACGCACCCGAAGACATTGCGCGCACAGTCTACTTCCTGTTCGTTATTGCTGTCACGCTGCAAGCCGCGGTTTTCCTGCGTGAAATCATCATCGGTATTGTCGAATATCGTGCGCAAAGTGCCGATGGTCAGGTGGCGCTGGCCAGTGCCGTGGGGATCATCCGCTTGCTGGTTACGGTCGCTTTGTTCGCAATTGCGATCATTCTGATTCTGTCCAATCTTGGCGTCAACGTCACCGGCCTGATCGCGGGTCTCGGCGTCGGTGGCATTGCGATCGGTCTGGCAGCACAAGGCATTTTTGCTGATTTGTTCGCCGCGCTTGCCATCCTGTTCGACAAGCCATTCCGCAAGGGCGACTCGATCCGTTACGATACGACGGCGGGCGAAGTCGAAGACATCGGCCTCAAATCTACCCGCATCCGCGCGATCACCGGCGAACAGATAATTGTCGCCAACAAGCAATTGCTCGAAAAGGAAATCCACAATCTCGCACGGCTGAACCGGCGGCGGATTGTGATGAATTTCGGGCTGGCTCAGTGCACCCCTGTCGAACTTCTCGACCGCGTGCCTGTCATGCTTGGCGAAGTCGTTTCCTCTTGCCCGCCCGCCAGTCTCGTGCGTTGCGCCCTGCTTGGGTTCAGCCCGTCAGCGCTTGATTTCGAACTGCAATATGATGTGCATTCCGAAGATTATGACACCGTATTCAACACGCGGCATAAAATCAGCATCGCCATCCTCCATCGCTTTGCAAGCGAAGGCATCCGTCTCGCCAACCCAACGCAGATCGCCTTTACCGCCGCGCCGGATGGCAAACTTTTGATACCCGAAGGTGCATCACAGCCCGACATCATCGAGCGACAATAACGTCGCATTGCCCCCCGCCGATGTGGTGTCGGTTGACGTGACCCGCTCGACGCAAAAGCGATGGAGATAATGCGGCCCGCCTGCTTTCGGCCCAGTCCCCGACAGCCCTTCGCCACCAAAGGGTTGCGACCCGACAATCGCCCCAATCATCGACCGGTTGACGTAAAGATTGCCGACCTTCGCCAGCGCCTCGACCACTTCGGCATTGCGCGCGATCCGGCTGTGCAGGCCCATGGTCAGGCCAAAACCCTTCGCATTGATCTCCGCAATAGTCGCCTCAAGGTCACCAGCTTTCCACGTCGCAACATGCAGGATAGGCCCGAACCATTCCTGAGAAATGTCATCCATGGATTTGAGACGAATGACGGTCGGCGAGACGATCATGCCGTAGGCTTCAAGGGTATGCACCCAATTCGCTTTCTGGCTCTCCCGATAATCCATCAGACGGTTGAACGCTGCGTCATCAATAACTGGCCCCACATCCGTCGCCGGATCACACGGATCGCCCACCACCAGCGTGTCCATTGCTCCGGCCAGCATTTCGAGCGTCCGCTCTGCCACGTCTTCCTGAAGCAGCAGTAACCGTAGCGCCGAACACCGCTGCCCCGCTGACCGGAACGCACTCGTCACGACGTCAGCAACCACCTGTTCGGTGAGTGCGGTCGAATCAACGATCATCGCATTTATGCCGCCAGTTTCAGCAATCAACGGGACAATGGGCCGTGCATCGTCTTCCAGCAACGACCGCGCGATGCGTTTGGCAGTTGCAGTCGATCCCGTGAACGCAACGCCTGCCACGCGCACATCGGCAACCAGTTCCGCGCCGACCTCTGGGCCACCAACCAACAACACTAGCGCATCTTCGGGAATGCCCGCCTCATGCGCCAGCGCTACCGCACGCGCGGCAATGCGCGGCGTCTGCGGGGCGGGTTTGGCGACCACAGTGTTACCCGTCACGAGCGCCGCCGCCGCCTGCCCCAAAAAGATCGCAAGCGGGAAATTCCACGGCGCAATACACGCCCAAACGCCCCGCCCGCTCATGCGCAAGACATTGCGCTCACCGGTCGGTCCAGGAAGCTCGATAGGGTTTAATCCGTCACGCGCCTGCGCTGCATAATAGCGAGAGAAATCAACCGCCTCACGCACTTCACCCAACGCATCGGGGAGAGTCTTCTTCGCCTCATCAACAAGGATTGCCATCAATTCGACGTGGTTCGCCTCAATCAAATCAGCCAGCCGCTCCAACGCCGCGCAGCGGTCCTCAAGATCAACAGACGACCACTGCGGAAATGCCAAGCTCGCGGCAGTCACCGCACTCTCCGCATCTCCGCGGCTCCCCGTGAAATCATCTTCTTGTTCACGCGGTGACGCGGAGATGCGGAGAGATTGCACTGTTTGAGCGAGGATTTCACGGTCCTGAAGGTCAATGCCTGACGAATTCCGTCGCGCGCCAAACAAATCAACCGGCAGCGGAATGCTTGGATGCCGCGCCCCGCCCACTGCTGCAATCTTAGTCACTGGATCAGCCAGCAAATCCGCATCGCTCAAATTTTCATCTGCCAACTGATGAACGAAACTGGAATTCGCGCCGTTTTCCAGCAAGCGCCGCACCAGATACGCCAGCAAATCGCGGTGCCCGCCCACCGGCGCATAAATGCGACAATGATAGCACTCCTCACGCACCAGCCGCTCGTAAAGCCCTTCGCCCATCCCATGCAGCCGCTGGAACTCGAAGTCGCGGCTGGTGCCCGCCCACTCCAAAATCGTTGCCACCGTCAGCGCATTGTGTGTCGCAAACGCGGGGGCTATATTTTTCGCATCGAGCATATCGCGCGCGACCGCCATATAGCTCACATCCGTCGCCGCCTTGCGCGTGAAAAGCGGATAGTCGGACAACCCCTGCTCTTGCGTCCGCTTAATCTCGCTATCCCAGTAAGCGCCTTTTACCAGCCGCGCCGCAATCCGCCGGCCCGTCCGCTGGCCAAGGTCATCCGCCCAGGCAATCACCGGCCGCGCACGTTTCCCATAGGCTTGCACGGCCATGCCCAGCCCATCCCAGCCTTTCAGCGCGGGCAGCCCCGCCACGGCTTCGATAATCGACAGGCTCATCTCCAGCCGCTCGGACTCCTCGGCATCGATGGTCAGCGCGATCCCCGCCTTGGCCGCCTGCACGGCCAACCCCTCCACCATGCCGATCAGTTCAGGCACACATTTGTCCCAATGTGCGACTTCATAACGCGGGTGCAGCGCCGACAGCTTGACCGAAATCGAATGCCCTGCCGCCGGGTTTGCGCCCACTGCCGCAATCGCATCGCTGTAAGACTTCAAATAACGCTGCCCGTCGGGATACGTCCGTGCGGCCTCACCCAACATGTCGAAACTCGCGGTAAAGCCTTCGTTCTCCGGCTTGGTCATCCGCTTAGTGGCCTCGTCAATCGTGCGGCCCATGACAAAGATTTCGCCCATCATCTTCATCGCTTGCCCGACCGCCTGCCGCACAAACGGTTCACCCGCGCGCGCGATCAGGCGGCGAAGGACACCGGCTTCTTGCCTTTCCGAAACTAGCGCACGCCCAATCACCAGCCCCCATGTGCCAATATTGACCAGCCCCGACGCGGACTTACCCTTGTGCGCTTTCCAGTCCGCATCCCCCAGCTTGTCGGCAATCAGAGCATCCGCCGTGTCGGGATCGGGCACACGCAAAAACGCCTCGGCCAGCGACAGCAGCGCTACACCTTCGGACGTGTTCAAGCGGTATTCCTGCAGGAACTGGTTCACCCACCCACTTGACTGCGCCGCGCGCAGATCGCCTAGCAAGCCCGAAGCGATCCCCTCAACCCGACTGCGTTCAAGCCCGGATAGCTTCGCACGTTCAAGCAGCGGTTTTAGGACATCAGGTTCGGCGGCCCGGTGCAATTTCACGAAATCTGACGTTGCGGCATACATGGCTTTTGACTCGCAGGTTTACGCGGACGTAAAGCACGCCGCGAGAGACTCCAAAAGTGGACTTGGGGTCTTGTAATAATCTTGCGCAAGGAATGCACTATGGCTGTCGTCACCTTCGACGAATACAAAGCAATGACGGGCAATGTCATTGGCGTGTCCGAATGGCTGACCGTTGATCAGGCGATGATCAACAAATTTGCCGACGCCACGGGCGATCATCAGTTCATTCACATCGATGAGGAAAAAGCCAAGCTGACACCGTTCGGCGGCACCATTGCGCATGGTTTCCTTACGCTCTCACTCATGCCGGTCCTGACTCAGATGGCCGATATGCCGCGCATGGACGGCATCAAGATGGGCGTGAACTACGGGGGCAACAAAACCCGTTTCCTCGCCCCCGTCCGCAGCGGCAAGCGGGTACGCGGCCATTTCAAGCTGCTCGAAATCGCCGAAAAACGCACCAGACAATATCAGCAAACCGTCGAATACACGCTCGAGATCGAAGGCGAAGACAAACCCGCCCTGATCGCCGAGTGGGTTTCCCAGTTTTTCATTTAGGAGTTCACACCATGCGCGACGCCCTCATCATTTCCACCGCCCGCACCCCAATTGGCCGCGCCTATCGCGGGGCATTCAACAACCTGCCTTCGCCAACGCTTGCCGGTCATGCAATCAAGGCTGCGGTCGAGCGCGCCGGGATTGACGGCGCCGAAGTCAATGACGTTATTTTCGGCGCGGCCTTGCAACAGGGGCATCAGGCAGGGAACATTGCGCGCACGTCGCTGCTCCGCGCCGGGCT
>JAYTWA010000372.1:0-3497 GCA_043743675.1 Sphingomonadales bacterium | reverse complement strand
CAATCTAAACAGCAGTTACGGCGAATTTAATGGCTTCGTCCCGATCTACATCCACCAAGCGTTCATTCGCCGCGCTTTTGCCGCCGGTGTTCCAGAATCCAGCACATGGATGATGATGATTGCAGGGTTCGGCATTGTCGGCGCAAGCATGCGTCGTCGGACACGGGTAACATCCGTTACGTTCGGTTAAACCTATCTAAAGCACAATTCAGCGGGGGCGTGGCAACACGTCCCCGTTTTTGTTTTGGGATAGACATACCGCTTTGCCACGGCAGGATGTGGTTAATCGTCCCGAATCGGCACGCTCGCGATGGGCATCGTCACAAAACAGACAGAATTTAGCGCGTTGACCGCTGTTTATCTTAGGTTAAGGTTTCTTTAACCCGACCATTGAGTCGGCCTATATTTTGCACCCATAGGGGGATCTATTATGCAGAAATCGACCACACGGCGTATGATCGCCGCTGGAACGTTCGCCGGGCTGTTGCTCGCGTCAACGTCAGCGACAGCACAGTTCGTTGCCAAACCAAGCCTGGTTGCCCCCAAGGGCGCGACAATTCGTCTGGCAAGTGATATTTCACTCGACCGAAATGGTAAAGCTGCACCCGAATTCGGCAATGGTCCCGTCGGGATTATGTTCGAAGGTGTGTCGCAATATGATGGCGCGCTATTGGGACGTAACTTCCTTCCGCCAGACACAAACGGTGCCGTTGGCCAGACTCAATATATGGAAGTCACCAACGGGGCATATTCAGTATTCAACAAATATACCGGCGTTCAAACCTCGCTCGTTTCGGACATTGCTTTTTGGGCCGCCGCCGGTCGCACGGGTGCACAGGGTGACTCTCGCGTTATGTATAACGCGGCAGCCGGACGCTGGATCGTTGCTTCATTTGGTGCCAGCGTTTCGGACATCCAGATTGCAATTTCAGACACTGACAATGCACTGGGCAGCTGGAAATCGACAATTTTCACGGGCTTCGCTGGCGGCACAGCCGATTATCCAACACTCGCGCTGGACATGAACGCGGTTTATATCGGCACAAATAACTTCGCCGCGAATTTCGCAGGAACGACAATGAATGTCATTCCGATTTCAAGCCTGTTCAACGCTGTCGGGCCAACGACGACGAACATGAAACAGTTCGTAACGCCCTATACCGGCGGTGCAGGCGATATTGACCGTGGCTTCGCACAGCAGGGCGTCAACAGCACATCGACTGGTTCGACGGGCACTGTGATTGCGGCATCGCTGGCTGAATTCGACAATATCGGATATAATATCAACGGGCTGACGACAACAAACGCCACTGGTGGAACGCTGACTGCCACTGATTACCTAGGCATGAGTGCTTTTACGACAGCAGGCAAAGCCCGCCAGCCAAGTGCGCTTGTCGGCGCAAACCAGCGTATTGTTGATGCGGGTGACGAGCGGATCAGCAGCAGCGTTTATGAAGCCAATGGCCGCATTTACATGGTGAACACGGTCAACTCGGGCTTTGACACGCTTGATGAGGCCCGCGTTCGTGTTACGATTATCGACAAGAACACGTTTAATATCATCTCTGAAAAAGACATTGGCACCGCTGGTTATGATTTCTTCCAGCCATCGATCGCCGTAAATGCACTCGGCGAAGTCGTTATCGGCTATAACCGTTCGGGTCTTAACGCAGCGGACGGCAAAATCCGTTTCTATGCACAGACTTTCACGACCAACGGAGCCGGTCAGCTTGTCGCACAAAGTGGTCCTTTGCTTCTGAAGGAAAGCCTGACGGACGATTATCACAATGGCTCCGCATTCGGTGCGGCAAGTGCCGGTCGTCAGCGTTGGGGTGATTACAGCCAGGTTTCAATCGATCCGACTGATGCCCACGGTTTTTATGTAATCGGTCAGTTCGCCCGCGAATATAATAACGACGCAGGCGGTCACCCCGGTGGTTCCGGCTTCGCGCGCTGGGGCACTTGGATTGCACAGATCAGCACAGCAGCGGTTCCCGCAGTCCCTGAATCCAGCACATGGATGATGATGATTGCAGGCTTCGGCTTCGTCGGTGCCAGCATGCGCCGCCGCACACGGGTTACTTCGGTTACCTACGGCTGAGCGTAAACTTTCTCCTGCACAAGTTCATGGGGGCGTGGTAACACGTCCCCATATTTGTTTTTGGGTTTGTTTTTGAAAGAAGCGACCATGGTTGATACCTCATTTCGCAGGCGTTTCTGGCGAGCAGTCTTCGGATCAGCAGCAATGACAGGAGCGGCGATCATGTCGGTAACCAGCGCACAAGCAGCCCCCGTCGCCAGTGGTGTGTGGCGGGCTCCCGGTGCCGTTCTTACAATCGGCGGACAGCGCAGCCGGATCGAGCTTGCTACGGCTGAGGCCTCTATCGACGGGCCGATCAATGCCGATGCACAGGGCCGCTTCAAGACCAAAGGGCAGTTTCAGACGCACACCCCCGGCCCGCAGCGTGCTGATGAACCGCCCATGATGCGCCATGCCCATATTCAGGGGCGTGTGACGGCCGACCGGCTTGAGATGACCGTGCAAGTCGAGGGCGAGAGCACCGTGCGCCGCTATGTTTTCAAAAAAGGTCAACCGGCCAAACTAATCCGCATGATGTAGCCGTTGCCGCCGATGCCGCGCCGCACCCGAACCCGCACCATGTCAACCCGCACCTTGCTGCGCGCTTACCAACGGCTTCAGCGTGAGGACCAAAGCGGCAGTCTGGCGCAGGATCTTGATCTGCTGCAAGCCAAGGACCTCGACCTCTCGGTCCGCCTTGGCGCGCTCCTTGCCTTTGATGCCTTGCTCGTTACCGTTGCCACGAACCCGATCAGCGCGTCGCCCGGTGCGCCTTTAAGCCTCGACGCGCCAACGTAGCCGATTGCTGTCGCTCTCATCACAATTTCTGTGATCATCCTGTCCATCGCGGCCTTTCTCTGTGTGCGCGCGATCATGATTGGTGAGGAATTCAGCGACGAAGGAATCGAGGATAATCCCAAAGCCATTATCCAGCGCATGTTCGCGGCCTATTGCGCTTCGGTCGATGCCCAGCGAAAGCTGCTCATGCGTGCGTCACGGTTTACAATTGCCGGGGGTGCGCTTGGCGGTCTGACCAGTATCTGGATCATGGCCAATAAAATATTCTGAGAGGATGACACATGCGCAAGGCCGAGTTCGACATTATCGTTTATGGGGCGACGGGATTCACCGGACGACTGGTTGCCGAATATCTGGTTGCGCGCGGGGTGAAGGGCTGGGCGATGGCGGGACGGTCCGCCACCAAACTCGCCGAAGTGCGCGACCTGATTGGGGCACCCGCCGACACGCCGCTCGTCGTGGCTGACGCCGATGATGCAGTCAGCATCCGCGCGATGTGCGCCCGCGCGCGTACGATCATTACGACCGTCGGCCCGTATCAGCTTTACGGCAGTGATCTTGTCGCCGCCTGCGCAGAAACCGGCGCGTCCTATGTCGATCTGTGTGGCGAACCCGTTTG
>JAYTWA010000371.1:0-1970 GCA_043743675.1 Sphingomonadales bacterium | reverse complement strand
AAACGCGCAAGCCCAAGGCTGATAAAGCCCCCAAGCAAAACGCTTCCAATCCATCAACCAAGACAAACCCAATCAGCATTGCAACGATCAAGGGCTGACGTGATCCGCAGCGGGCTGCGTTTCCTTCTTGCGGTGCTCTATTTTGCGGCGGGCGTGCTTCACCTGCTCACACCTGCCGGTTTTGTGCAGATAACGCCGCACTGGGTGCCGTTGCCGCATGCAGTCGTATTTTTGACCGGCTTGTGCGAGATTGCGGGCGCTGTGGCACTTGCCTTCGCGCCCTGCTTGCGGCGCGTGGCGGGCATAGCGCTGGCGGCTTATGCGGTCTGCGTGTTCCCTGCGAATATCAACCATGCAATCAACGACATAAGGATTGGCGGCGTTGACATGAGCTGGTGGTATCACGGCCCCCGCTTGGCGCTTCAGCCGCTGATCATCTGGTGGGCATTATGGGCGGGCGGCGTGACCAACTGGCCATTTGGTGCAGGAGTAAAAAGATGAGCGATGATCTTGACGAACAGTTGATCGATACGCCCGACGGACCGATGACGTGGGCCGCATGGAAAAAGAAAAACCCTGTGCAGTTGCCGTCGCGCCGAACCAAGGGCAAGGATTTGCCGGTGAAGGTTAAGCGGTTTACCGAAAAGCCTTAACCTCTCATCACACTTTTCATGCTGAGCAGCGGCGCGAGATAATGCCCGGTGTAGCTGCGCGGTGCTTTTGCGACGGTTTCCGGTGTGCCGGTGGCAACAATTTCACCGCCGCGGATGCCGCCTTCGGGGCCGAGATCAATGACCCAGTCGGCAGTCTTGATAACTTCCAGATTATGTTCGATCACAACCACGCTGTTGCCCTGATCGACCAGCGCGTGGAGTACTTCGAGGAGTTTGCGGACGTCGTCAAAATGAAGGCCCGTGGTCGGTTCATCGAGGATATAAAGCGTTTGCCCGGTCGCGCGGCGGCTCAGTTCCTTGGCGAGTTTTACGCGTTGCGCTTCGCCGCCTGACAGGGTTGTCGCTTGTTGCCCGACTTTGACGTACCCTAGGCCGACTTCGAGCAGCATTGCCATCTTGTCGCGAATGCTGGGCACAGCTTTGAAAAATTCGACCGCATCTTCAACCGTCATGTCGAGCACGTCAGCGATGCTCTTGCCTTTGAACTTTACTTCCAAAGTCTCGCGGTTGTAGCGCGCGCCGTGGCACACATCGCACGTCACATAGACGTCGGGCAGGAAGTGCATTTCGATCTTGATCAGGCCGTCGCCCGTGCACGCTTCACAGCGCCCACCCTTCACATTGAAGCTGAAACGACCCGGCTTGTAACCGCGCGCTGCGGATTCAGGGAGGCCAGCAAACCAGTCTCGAATCTGTGTGAAACTGCCCGTATAAGTCGCCGGGTTACTGCGCGGGGTCCGTCCGATCGGCGACTGGTCAATGTCGATCACTTTGTCGAGATATTGAAGCCCCTCAATTTTTTCATGATGCCCCGCCAGCATGCGCGCGCCGTTCAGCGCCCGCGCTGAAGCCGCATACAGCGTGTCGATGGTGAAGCTCGACTTCCCTGAACCGGATACCCCTGTGACGCAGGTAAATGTGCCGAGCGGAATGCTCGCGGTGACGTCTTTCAAGTTGTTCGCCCGCGCGCCTTTGACCGTCAGTTTCTTGCCATTGCCTTTGCGGCGCTTTGCCGGGATCGGCACGCTGCGCCGTCCGCTTAAATAGTCACCCGTTAGGCTCGTTTCGCAATCGAGAATGTCCTGCAATACCCCCTGTGCAACGATCTCGCCACCATGAACCCCCGCGCCCGGTCCCATGTCGACAACATAGTCAGCGGTTCGGATGGCATCCTCGTCATGTTCGACGACGATGACGGTGTTGCGAGATCGTTGCACAGGGGGTATTGCAGGACATTCTCGATTGCGAAACGAGCCTAACGGGTGACTATTTAAGCGGACGGCGCAGCGTGCCGAT
>JAYTWA010000370.1:0-11127 GCA_043743675.1 Sphingomonadales bacterium | reverse complement strand
ACAGCGGCACTCCTCGCGGCATCCAACCGGCGCGGAGGAAGCGATCCAGACGACTTCCTCGCCGCGCTGGCCGTTGGCGTCGACATTGCCAGCGGCCTCGGCATTGCGGCGACCGGCCCCATGCGTTTCTTCCGCCCCGCCACCGCTGGCGTTATCGGCGCTGCACTCGCAGTCGCACGCCTTGATGGTCTGACTCGGGAACAAATGGCCGACGTCCTCGGACTCGCCTACAGCTTTGCGGGCGGGACCATGCAGGCGCATGTCGAAGGGTCCGTCGCGCTCCCCTTGCAAATCGCCCGCGCGGCGCAGGGGGCGGTTCAGGCCGTCGATCTCGTCAAATCCGGCCTCAACGGCCCGCACAATGTCCTCGAAGGACCATTCGGGTATAGCGCACTCATCGAACCACTCGACCTGTCGCGCTACAAACCCGGCGCGCCGTGGCGGATCAGCGACGTCAGCATCAAGCCCTTCCCCTCGGGCCGCGCGAGTCATGCTGTCCTTGCGACAATCGCCGACGTGCGGCAAAGTGGTCGCGAAATCGCCAACATCACCGCGCATGTCCCGCCACTGATCGAGCGCCTCGTCGGGCGGCTTTATACTGACGACATGACCCCGGCTTACGCCCGGCTTTGCCTGCCCCTGTTGTGCGCCTTAATGCACCGCGACGGGCGCATCGATCCGCGCCGCTTTACGCCTGAAACCTTTACCAACCCCCTGATCAAATCGCTTGCCGCCAAAGTCGCGGTGGTCCGCGACCGCAATCCTGACGGCAACGCCCTGTCGCCGCAACGGATCATCATCGATTATGCCGATGGCAGCCAAGATGATCTGACAATCAACGCCACATTGGGCAGCCCTAATGCGCCGATGACCTATGCGCAGGCCGTAGCGAAATATGATCTCTGCCGTGTCCTCGCCAGTGATTGTGACCCGCGCATTTTTGACAACCCCCTCGCTTACGCCACGGAACCCGCATGACATTCCCGACCTATTTCGAAGCCTTTGATACCAAGCAAATGCTGGCGGATTACCCGCTCGACTTGCCCGGCGCTTATGCCCGGATGTCTGCAGACCAACTCCGCGCGCTTCAGGAAACCCGCTTCAGAAAACTCATGACGCGCGGGTGGGAAATCCCATTCTACCAGAAACTGTGGCAGGCGAAGGGGTTGGAACCCGGCGACATCCGCAGCCTCGACGACATCACCAAACTCCCCGTCTATGACAAGACCGACCTGATGGCCTCAGTCAACGATCACCCGCCTTATGGCGATTTCAGCGGGCGCGGCACCGACCCCGTGGTTTTCCACACCACCAGCGGCACGACAGGGCGCCCGCAACCTTTGCTCTTCGGACCCAAAGGCCGCGAAGTCACCAACCTCCTCGTCGGGCGGATGTATCGCTGGATGGGCCTGCAACCCACGGACGTGGTGCAATCGGTCTATGGTCATGGCATGATCAACGGCGGCCATTACATCCGCGAGGCGGTGACGCATTTCACCAACAGCCTTTTCCTCTCCGCAGGCACAGGCATCGAAACGCGCAGCGCTGCGCAAGTCAATCTAATGGCCGATTTTGGCGTCACCGTGATGGTCGGCTTCGTCGATTATGTTCGCAAACTGGCGGAGGTTGCCGAGGCGGAAAAGCTGTTTGACCGGATCAATCTCAAAATGATCATCGGCCATTTGGGCACCGAAGATCGCGCCGCGACTGAAGCCGCCTGGCACGGCGCAAAGGCCTATGACTGGTACGGCGTCGGCGACACCGGTTCAATCGCGGGCGAAGGACCGGACCGCGACGGGCTCTATGTCTGGGAAGATGCGCAGTTTCTCGAACTGCTCGACGTCGATAGTGGTGCGGCGGTGGCCAAGGGCGAGACTGGCGACATGGTTGTTACATGCCTGTTCAAAGATGACATCGCGCCATGTATCCGTTTCAACACGCATGACATCACGCATGAATTGGACGGGCGCGGCGAACTCGCATTCAAGCGAATCGCCGGGTTCAAGGGCCGCAGCGACAATATGGTGAAGCTGCGCGGCATCAACCTGTTCCCCCATGCCATTGCCTCGCTGATTGAAAACCGGAGCGATTTGACGGGGGAATATGTTTGTCACCTGACGCGGACGGAGGGTCGCGATGACATGGCAGTGACGATTGAGTCGAAGGGGGGGACTGATCAGGCAGCACTGGCGGGGTTGCTCCGGCAGGGACTCGGCGTTGAAGTCGTAATAACGCTGTGCGAACCCGGTGGCACGGCGGCGGCAACGCAGATCGACAGCCGCCAGAAACCGATCCGCCTCATCGATCAGCGGGGGCTTTAGTGCACGATCCCTACAACGCCTTCATTGATCTCGATCCGGCGGTGCATGGCAGCGAGGGGCCACTGGCAGGCGTCACCGTTGGCGTGAAAGCCAACATCGCCGTCAAGGGATTACCGTGGACCGCCGGATGCAAAGCCTATCGCCACCGCATTGCCAACGCTGATGCAGCTGTCATCGCCAAACTGCGCGCCTGTGGCGCAGCAGTCCTCGGCACACTCAATATGGAAGAAGCGGCACTTGGCGCAAAGACCGACAACCCTTGGTTTGGCGCGACCCAGAACCCGCATCGGATGGGCTATACGCCGGGCGGATCATCGGGCGGCAGCGCGGCGGCGGTCGCGGCGGGCCTGTGCGATGTCGCACTAGGCAGCGACACAATGGGATCGGTGCGCATCCCGGCAAGCTATTGCGGAATTTATGGTTTCAAACCAGCCAATGCGGCCATTAGCCAAGATGGGCTCGAATTGGCCGAATCGTCGCTTGATTGCATCGGCCCGATGGCGCGCGATCTCGATCTGCTAGAGCGCGTTTCGCGACTGATTTCGGACTTTGGTGACGGCGATAACAATGCGCCGGACACGGTCGCGGCGGGGATGACGCTTGCCGATCTGGGCGGGGTTGAATGCAGCGCAGACGTGCTCGCCGTGTTTGGCAAGGTATCAGCAGCGCTCGGCGCGCTTCAGGCGGCGACACTCAGCACCCCCCTGTCGCGCATTCGCTTTGCCGGATTCATCAAGACATCTCGCACAATGGCGGCGCATTTTGCCCATGTTGACCCGGCGTTGCTGTCGCCCAATTTGCGAAAACTGCTCAGCTATGGACCCAAACGCAGCGCCAATGATTGGGCCAAAGACCAGCAAATTTTGGTTGAGACTGCCAAGGAAGTGCGAACTCTCGTCACCAGCAACGGCTTCATGATCCTGCCTACAGCTCCCCAATGCGCCTTCCCGCACAGCGATTCCGCACCCGCCAACCAAGCCGATTTCACGGCTCTTGCCAATATCGCTGGCCTCCCCGCGATCAGCATTCCCGCCGGGTGGAGCGCCGATGGCCTACCCATTGGCGTGCAGATCGTTGGCATGATTGGCCATGAAGCCGGACTATTCGACTTGGCGCGCGCGCTTGATAAAATGCTGGCAGCCTACCGACTGCCCACGATAATTCCCGACCGAAAGGACTAACCCATGCGCATCATCGTGTTGTTCAATCTCAAGCCCGGCGTCACTGTCGAATCCTACGAGAAATGGGCGTGTGACACTGACATTCCCGGCGTTCGCGCCCTGAAATCAGTGAGCAGCTATCATGTCCAGCGCGCAACCGGCGTTCTCGGCACCGACACACCTTCGCCTTATGCCTATATAGAAATCATCAAAATCAGCGACATGGCGCTGTTTGGCGAAGAAGCAGCTGGCCCCGTTGTGCAAGCGCTGGGCGCTGACATGCGGAACTACGCCGATGATCCGATTTTTATCACGTCAGAGTCACTGTGAAACGCTTCACCGGCAAAACCATAGTCGTCACCGGATCAGGCCGCGAGAAAGGGTTGGGTCAGGCAATCCTGCAACGCTTTGCTGATGAGGGCGCGAACTGCGTCGTCTCCGACCTCGAGATTACGGACGAAGCAAAGTCAGTCGCCGCTGATCTTGCTCGACGCGGTGGCAATGCCAAGGTTGCGGCAATCGCATGCGATGTTTCGAACGTCACTCAATGTCGTCATTTGATCGACGAAGCTGTCGCCGCTTTTGGCGGCATCGACATATTCGTCAACAACGCCGGCATCGGCTTCATGATGAAGCCATTGCTCGACGTGGAACCCGCTGACTGGGATACGGTGATTGCGGTCAACCTGTCAGGCGCATTTTACTGCACACAGGCCGCCGCGCGAGCAATGGTTACCGCTGGTAAAGGTGGGCGGATCATCAATATCGCATCACAAGCCGCAAAGACCGGCTTCCCGCATCTCCCCGCTTATGTTTCGTCCAAGCACGGCATGATCGGCCTGACTCGCGCGACCGCCGTCGAACTTGGTGCGCACAAGATCACCGTCAACGCCGTCTGCCCCAACCATGTTACCACCGGGTTGGGCGCGACGCAGAACGCCTATTTCTCCAAATTGCTCGGCTTTGCGAGCGTCGAGGATTATCTGAAAAACATGGCCGCAAAAAACCCGATGGGCCGCCCCGGCATGGCGAGCGATACTGCGGCTGCCTGCGCATGGCTGGCGAGCGATGATGCCTTTTACGTGACCGGCGAGGCGCTGAATGTCAGCGGCGGGGAGGAAATGCATTGAACGCTATGCTCTCTGGCGAACGAATCGACTGGCCGAACGGTGCCAAAATCGCGCTCTCGATTGTCGTAAACGTCGAGGAAGGCAGCGAGATGACCGTCGCGCGTGGTGACCGCGGGATGGAGCCGGTTGACGAACTCGGAATCCACATAAAATCGCCGATCCGCAATTACGGGAATGAATCCAACTATTTCTATGGCATCAAGGCTGGTGCGCCGCGCATCGTGAGCCTACTCGACAAACATGATGTCCGCGCGAGCTGGACAGTCGCGGCACTATCCCTCGAAAACCACCCCGAAATCGCCGCCGCCATCGCCAAACGCGGCGATGAACCCGTCAGCCACGGCTATCGCTGGGTCCATCAATTCAAGATGGACGAAAGCGAGGAGCGCGATTTCATCCGCAAAGCCGTTGCTAGCATCGAGCAAACCACCGGCACACGCCCCTTTGGCTGGTTGTCGCGTTACTTCCACACCGACAACACTCGCCGCCTGCTGATCGAGGAAGGCTTCGACTATCACATGGATGATTATTCGGGTGACGTGCCATTCGTGGACGCTGCGACCGTCCCCGGCAAACCCATCGCCATCGTGCCGTATCAACTTGACACCAACGACATGAAAATGTGGACCGACCCGGCTTACACGCCTGCGAACTGGCTGGATTACGCAAAACGCGCGTTCGACTGGACCTATGCCGAGGGGGCGGCAGGGAACCCCAAGATGATGTCGCTCGGCCTCCACCTGCGCATCATCGGCCGCCCGGGGCGCATCTGGGCGCTCGACGAATTTTTCAAACATGTGCGCGGATATGACGGCGTCTGGTTCGCGACGCGGCACGAAATTGCGAAGGTCGTGCTGTGACTCTCCGCCTCGAAACGCGCGGGCCGGTCGCTCACCTGATCATCGACCGCGCGGCGAAGCGCAATGCGATGAATCAGGCAATGTGGGTGGCGCTGCCGGGGCTGGTCGCGGACGCCATGGCCGACCCGGAAGTCCGCGTTCTCGTTCTGAAAAGCGCCGAACGCAGCGTCTTCTGCGCAGGCGCGGACATCGGCGAACTCTCATCCAACGCCGCTAACCCAGACTGGCTCGCCACCAACCAGACCGCAATCAATCGCGCGCAATATGAACTGACGCGTGCCGCAAAGCCGACCATAGCGCTGATCGACGGTGATTGCGTGGGCGGCGGTTGCGGCCTTGCACTCGCCTGCGATCTGCGTGTGGCAAGCAGCCGGTCACGCTTCGGGATTACCCCTGCTAAGCTGGGCCTCGTCTATCCGCTTCACGATACCAAGTTACTCGTTGATCTTGTCGGCCCCGCGAACGCCAAACGCATCCTGTTTACCGGCACCCTGATCGACGCTGCGGAGGCACATCGCATCGGCCTGATCGACGAAATCGCTAACAATGCTGACGACATGTTAACCTCAATGACCAGCGTTTCCGGCCATAGCCAGCGCGAAAGCAAAGCGATGATCCTCCGCATTCTCGACGGGCAAGCAGCGGATAATGACGAAACCCGCGCGCTATTTGCGGCTGCGTTCGCTGGCCCCGATTTCAAGGAAGGTGTCGATGCGTTTCTGACCAAACGAAAGCCCAATTTCTCATGACCCACGGCCAAATTCTCGGTGGAACAATCACCACGCCTGATCTTGATGCGGCGCTCACCGATTATCGCGACCGGCTCGGGTTGATAGTCGTCGAACAGGGCACACTCCCCGCCGATCTCACCGCCAGCTGGTCCACCCCGCTAAGCACAGGCGCGCGCTTTGCAATGCTGCAACCGACGAGCCGTGCGCCCTGTTTCCTCCGTCTCGTCGAAGCCCCCACTCCCGCCGACTTCAAACCCACCCGCACTTTTGGCTGGGCCGCATTCGAAATCACGGTGCAGGATGTCTATGGCTGGCCGGCCAAACTCGAAGGATCGGGCTTCGACATAATCGGCCCGCCCAAGGAAATCGAAGGCCTCCCCTATTTCATCGCGATGCAGATGACAGGGCGCGGTCGCGAAATGATCTATCTCAACGAAGTCCGCCAGAACACGCCGTCGTCGGACTTGCCCAAGGCCGCATCACCCGTCGATCATATTTTCATTGTCATCCTCGCCTGCGCAGATCGCCCTGCTGCGCTCGACTGGTATGCCGACAAGGTAAATCTCGATGTTGGCGGCAGCTACACCATCGAATACACGATGATAAACAAGGCGTTCGCGCTGTCCGATGGCACACAATCCACAATCACGATGGTCCAGAAAGGCCGCCTGCCGATCATCGAAGTTGATGGCTACCCGCAAGCCGCCATCGCCCGCCCCGGCCCCCCCGACGCTTTGCCTGCGGGCAATGCCATCGTCACGCTAGCCGTGGACAATATCGACACGCTCACGCTCGACTGGATCACGCCGCCAGTCGCTCGCACCGGGCCGATGTACGCAAACCGCCGCGCCGCCACTGTCCGTGGCCCCGCAGGCGAATTGCTCGAACTTGTCGAAATCTACCGCTAGCATCCACTGTCCTACCCCGCTAAGACACGCAGATAATCGAGTGGTAGGGCGTCGAAAATGCTGGGTCGAATTTGGGGTTGGATAAAAGATCATCCAAAGACGTCGATTGCACTCGGCCTCGCGCTTGCCGCCATTCTCTATTTTGCGCTCCGCCCCACACCGCGGACGTATGAATATATCACGACCACCGCCGACAAAGGCGAAGTCATTCGTCGGGTCACGGCATCGGGCAAACTGCGTGCGCTAAACACCATTAAAGTGGGTGCCGAAGTTTCGGGCCAGATCACCCGCGTTTTCGTCGATTTCAACACGCCTGTCACAGCGGGCCAAGTCCTCGCCGAAATCGATCCCACGCGCCTGAATGCCCGCGTCCAGCAAGCCCGCGCGCAAGTCGCATCCGCCCAAGCCTCGCTCGCGCTTGCCGAAGCATCGGGTGCCCGCGCGCAAAGCGAAATCGGCATTCAGGAACGCGAGTTCAGCCGCCGGTCGCAACTCGCCGAGCGTGGGTTCCTCTCCAAATCAGCGCTCGATGGCGCAAGCAGCGTCCTGTCCTCCGCCCGCGCCAATATCCGAACCACCGCCGCGCAGGCCGCCAGTGCCCGCGCGCAAATCTCACAGGCGAATGCCGAGTTGTCGTCTGCGCTTCTCGACCTCAGCCGCACCACGATTGTCGCGCCTGCAAGCGGTGTCATCATCAACAAACTCGTCGAACCCGGCACCACCGTTGCCGCCAGTTTTCAGACGCCGAACCTGTTCGAAATCGCTGCCGATACAACACGGATGCAAGTCGAAGCCTCAGTCGATGAAGCCGACATCGGCCAGGTCCGTGATGGGCAGGCGGTGCGCTTCACGGTGGACAGCTACCCCGGCGAAACCTTCGCCGCGACCGTCCGCCAGATTCGCAAAAGCGCGACCGAATTGCAGAATGTTGTGAGCTATCTCGTCATCCTCGACGTCGATAACAAGGACGGCAAGCTGCTCCCCGGCATGACCGCGAACGTCGAAATCATAACCGGCGAGCGCAAGAACATAACCCGCGTGCCCACCACCGCCCTGCGTTTCCGCCCGCGCACGGCGGACATGCCCAAGGACAAGGCACCCCCTGCGACCACGCCTATCATCTTCATTGTCGGCGCGGACCCCTTCAAACCCGCCCGCCGCGTCGTCACGCTCGGCCTGCAAGGCGAAGATTTTGTCGAAATCACCAAAGGCCTGAACCCCGGCGACAAAGTTCTTGTCCGCAGCCGTTCCACGGTCAAAAAGCCAACCGACGAAGCCGCCGGTGACGAGGCGGACAATGCCACTGATGAGTGATCCCCAAAAAGTGTCAGACACTTTTTCGCAAACCCCGCTCCTCGCCACCGAAAACCTTGTAAAGGATTATGTCCTCGGCGGCGAAACCGTCCATGCGGTTGCGGGCGTCACGCTGACCATAAACCGCGGGGAATTCGTCGCGATCATGGGCGCCAGCGGATCGGGCAAATCAACCTTCATGAACATGATTGGCGCGCTTGATATTCCCACGTCGGGGACGCTCAAGATCGACGGCATCGACATCGCCGAATTGACCAGCGACGAACTCGCCGAAATCCGCAACCGTAAGATCGGCTTCGTTTTTCAGCAGTTCAACCTGCTCGCGCGCACGACCGCGCTCGACAATGTCGCGACACCCTTGGTCTATGCAGGCCTCAGCGGCCCTGAACGCCGCGCCCGCGCTGCCAAAACCTTGGGCGACATGGGCCTGTCCGACCGCATGATGCACACCCCGGCCAAGCTCTCCGGCGGGCAACAGCAGCGCGTCGCCATTGCCCGCGCGCTTGTCACCGAACCACTGATGCTCCTCGCCGACGAACCCACCGGCGCGCTTGATACCGTCACCTCGAACGACATCATGGGCATATTCCAGCGCCTCAACGATGACGGCATCACGGTGATTGTCGTGACCCACGAACCCGACGTCGCGGAATACGCCGCCCGCCGCATCCTCTTCCGCGACGGCAAAGTCATTGAGGATGCCCCCGTCACCAACCGACGACGCGCAAGGCCATGAACATTCAGCGCACCATATCCGGGTGGGGCATCAACATTGCCATCGCGCTGACGGCACTACGCACAAACCTCATGCGCTCGATCCTCACCACCCTCGGCGTGATGATCGGCGTCCTCGCCGTCATCCTCGCGGTAGCCATCGGCGATGGCGCGAAATCGAGCGTCCTTGATTCAATCAACCAGCTCGGGTCCAACATGGCCATCGTCTTCCCCCAGCCCGAAAATCGCGGAGGCCGCCGCGTTGTTGACCGTGGCCGCCTGACCGAGCGTGACGCGCGCGCCATCCAACGCCTCGTCCCCGGGATCAGCGGCATTGCCCCGCAACTCCGCTCGACCGTCCAGCTTGTCATCCAGGGCCGCAACGCCACCACCACCGCGATTGGCATCACCCCCGATTACGGCCCCGTCGGCAATACCGAGATCGACACGGGGCGCTTCATCAGCGAAGCCGACGTCCGCACTGCCGCGCGCGTCGTCGTGCTCGGCCCCAGCGTCGCGACCAAGCTGTTCGGCAATTTCGATCCCATCGGCCAAACGATCCGCGTCAGCCGCGTTCCCTTCACGGTCATCGGCGTCGTGCAAAGCAAGGGCAACACCTTCGGCAACGACAATGACGACCTGACGCTTGTCCCGATCAGCACAGCGCGCCAGCGCTTTGCGACCACCACTGTGCAGGGGCCCGATGACCTCCACGTCCTATTCGTCGGCTTCGAAGACGGAGTCAGCCTGCCCGATGCGAAGCGCAATATGGTCCGCGTCCTCCGCGCCCGCAACAACGTGCCCAAGGGCGAGATCAGCCCCTTCACCGTGAACACAACCGAGGAATTCATGAAGCAATCGGGCCTCGTGACATCCGTGTTTCAGGGCGTGCTGGTCGCCATTGCTTCGATCAGCCTGCTCGTCGGCGGCATCGGCATCATGAACATCATGCTGGTCAGCGTGACCGAACGCACCCGCGAAATCGGCCTGCGCATGGCACTCGGCGCAAAACGCAGCGACATCCGCAACCAGTTCCTCGTCGAAGCCGCCGTCCTCTGCATGATCGGCGGTGCCATCGGCCTGGTGCTCGCGGTCATATTGGCCCAAGTCTTCGAAAACCTCGCCGATTTCCCCGCCCCCATCGGCATCGGCACCGTCATCGGATCGATGCTGTTCAGCGCGTTTATCGGGCTGGCGTTCGGGAGTTATCCGGCGATCCGGGCGTCACGGCTGTCGCCGATTGAGGCGTTGAGGAGTGAGTGAGGGGGAGGTCAAGAAACCACGTCACCCCGCACTTGATGCGGGGTTAGGCTAACCTTCGGCAATATCCATCTGAAACCAATCCTCCCATAAATCACGCCACGCCGGATTATCCGCCTCAATCAGCGCGAATTTCCACGCGCGCTTCCACTTCTTGACCAACTTCTCGCGCGCAATCGCCAAGACAATGTCGTCATGCCACTCAAGATAAACCAACCGCGTTTTGCCAAAGTCCGCCACATGCGCCGAACCCGTGCCCTCGCGATGCTGATAAACACGCCGGATGGCATCCGCCGTCACCCCGACATACATCCCGCCGCGATAGCGGTTCGCCATAATGTAAACCCAGCCGCCCTTTGCCATGGTTTGTTATCAATAATTCCCGCGCCAAAGAAAAGCCAAACCCCGCATCAAGTGCGGGGCGACGGGAATGGGAGAGCTTTGGCTCATAAAAACCCCGTCTTCCAGCCATGTCGCGGTGGAACACAAACCATGCGATATCGTAACCATACTAGGGCCGAGGTGAACGTGACTAATCGGCCTTTTGGAGCTTGGTGCCAGGCGTGTCGATAAAGATTGCTGGGTAGAGGGCTTGATATAGTTTAGGATAAAATTGAGGAGCGAAGTAATGATCGAAAGAGGAACAATACGCCTAAATATCGAACGTGGTGCTTCTGTAGGGGAATTTAAAGATTTTTTGGACGATCTCGAAGGAGCTTATTTGTCAAT
>JAYTWA010000369.1:0-1603 GCA_043743675.1 Sphingomonadales bacterium | reverse complement strand
AGAGGTAGCGCGGCGTTACGGCCATGAAGGGCTTCCCAACAATACGATCCAGATCGCCTTTACCGGCGTTGCGGGTCAGAGTTTCGGAGCGTTCCTTGCGCACGGGATCACGCTGGAACTGACGGGCGATGCCAATGACTATGTGGGCAAGGGATTGTCCGGCGGTCGGGTGATCGTCAAACAACCCGGCCATGTGAAGCGCAAGCCAACCGAGAATATCATCGTTGGCAACACGGTGCTGTATGGCGCAATCGCCGGTGAGGCCTATTTCAACGGCGTCGCGGGGGAACGCTTTGCGGTGCGAAACTCTGGCGCTGTCTCTGTGGTTGAAGGCACCGGCGATCATGGCTGCGAGTATATGACGGGCGGCGTCGTGGTTGTGCTGGGCAATACCGGGCGAAATTTTGCGGCGGGCATGTCTGGTGGCGTCGCGTATGTTTATGATGAAGACGGGCATTTTCGCGAACGCTGCAACATGGCGATGGTTGATGTCGAATCGATCATGCCAGATGCCGAAGGCGACGAGGGAACCGGCCGTCCGACCCAACGCGCGAGCGACGTTCATGATTTTGGCATGGGCGATATGCTCCGCCACAGCGCCGAACGTTTGCGCATCATGCTGGAACGGCATCATCTGTACACTGGCAGCAAGCGAGCGCGGACCATTCTCGATGATTGGGATGCATCGCTGACCCGTTTCGTGAAAATCATCCCGCGCGATTATACCCGCGCGCTCAGGCAGCTTGAGGCCGAGCGCGTGGCCGCTGCTTCGGTCGCGGCCGAATAACCGGATTTCTGGAGTAGATTGTGGGCAAGGCAACAGGGTTTCTTGAACTCGACCGCAAGGACGCCAGCTATGGCGATGCCAAAGAGCGGCTGACGCATTACCGGGAATTTATCGTCCCACTCGCCGAACCAGTGCTGCGTGAACAGGCGTCGCGTTGCATGAATTGCGGCATTCCGTATTGCCACACTGGCTGCCCGGTGAACAACATCATCCCCGACTGGAACAATCTGGTTTATGAAGGCGACTGGAAGAATGCGCTGGAGAGCCTGCATTCGACCAACAATTTTCCTGAATTCACCGGTCGCATCTGTCCCGCACCGTGCGAAGCAGGCTGCACGCTGAACATCGATGACGCAGCCGTTACGATCAAGTCGATCGAATGCGCCATCGTTGATCGCGGATGGGTTGAAGGCTGGGTCACCCCGCAAATTCCCATGCGCAAGACTGGAAAATCCGTCGCGGTTGTGGGCTCAGGCCCGGCGGGCATGGCCTGTGCGCAACAACTGGCCAGGGCGGGGCATAGCGTGACCCTGTTCGAAAAAAGTGACCGGATGGGCGGGCTGCTCCGCTATGGCATTCCAGACTTCAAGATGGAAAAGCACCTGATCAACAAGCGGCTGGTGCAGATGGAAGCCGAAGGCGTCGAATTCCGCACGAGCACCGAAGTGGGTGTCAACGTTTCGGTTGAATCGTTGCGCGAAAATTTTGATGCGATCGTCATGTCGGGGGGTGCGGAAACGCCGCGCACGCTGGATATTCCGGGCTATGAGATGCCGGGCGTGCGGATGGCGATGGAATTCCTCACCCAGCAGAACA
>JAYTWA010000368.1:0-6600 GCA_043743675.1 Sphingomonadales bacterium | reverse complement strand
GACCAATCCGAGCTTCGGCAAATTACGCGAACCCGTTGTGCGGCTAACAAATTGGGCACGCGCTTACGGCGTCACCAGCCCGTCCGATACATGGAATTTCGGCGATACGAGCAGCACCGCAAACCGTCTGGGTCAGGGCATTGGCCATGCACCCAGCGTCTTCAACTATTTCCGGCCCGGCTATGCGCCGCCTAACACGTCGATTTCTTCATCGGGATACGTCGCACCTGAATTTCAGATAACGAACGAACCCAGCGTCATTGCTTATGTCAATTATATGCAAAGCCTGATCCAGTCAGGAACCGGCGATGCAAAAGCTAATTATACTGACATCCTGACCAAGGCATCGGATTCACAAGCGTTGATTGATGAGGTCAATCTTGTTCTTGCCGCCGGCCAACTCAGCACGGCAACCGTTGCAACCATCAAAGGTGCGATTGATAGCATATCCGCCACAACGACCACCGGGCCGATCAATCGGGTTTATACCGCGATCCTGCTGACGATGGCATCCACCGATTATATTGCGCAGAAATAAGGGGTATCGCCATGATAAACGATCAATCGCGCCGTGCGTTTCTGCAAACAACGGCTACGCTGGGACTGGCGGGTGCAGCTGCCCCTTTTGTCACAACACTTGCTGCCATTGGTGAAGCTGCGGCGTCCGTCGCCACGGATTATAAAGCGCTGGTTTGTATCTTTCTTTATGGCGGCAATGATTACGCCAATACAGTCACGCCTTATGACCAGGCGAGTTATGATGCCTATGCAAAGATCCGGCCTGTCCTTGCATATCAACGCGCTGCGCTCGATGCGACGCTTCTAACGCCGACGACGGCGCTTGCAGGCGGACGTCAATATGCGCTTGGTCCTGCGCTTGCACCACTACTGCCGGTATTCAATGCCGGTAAGATGGCCGTGATGCTCAACGTCGGCACGCTCGTTCAACCGACAACCAAAGCGCAATATCAGACAAAGAGTGTCTCGCTGCCACCGAAGCTGTTTTCGCACAATGACCAGCAAAGCTACTGGCAGTCCTCAAGTCCCGAAGGCGCGCTTTCGGGCTGGGGCGGTCGCATGGGCGACCTGTTCCAGAGCGGTAACGGATCATCGTTACTGACCTGCATCAACGCTGCGGGGAATGCGGTGTTTCTGGCCGGTAAAACGGCGGTACAATATGCGATCAGCACATCGGGGCCGATTTCGCTTAGCGGCAACACGTCTCTGTTCAGTTCGGCTACAGCCAGCACCGCCCTCAAAAGCCTGATGACCGGCGGACAGGCTAATATCTTCGCCAATGAACATGGCAAAATCAGCAAACGCTCGCTCGATACTGGCGCACAAATTACAACAGCTCTGGCCGCCGCACCCGCATTTACGACGGTTTACCCGACCGGGAATTCACTTGCCGACCAATTGAAAATCGTCGCACGCATGATTTCGATGAGCAGTGAACTCGGTGCCAAGCGCCAGGTTTTCTTCGTGTCGCTCGGCGGGTTCGATCTTCACGACAATCTCGTCGCGCAACATCCGGTTCAGCTCGGCAAAGTCGCAACCGCGATGAAGGCTTTCTACGATCACACTGTCGAACTTGGCATATCCGATAAAGTTACGGCGTTCACGGGCTCCGATTTCGGGCGAACGCTTGTGCCAAACACCGACGGTTCAGATCATGGCTGGGGATCGATGCACTTCGTTATGGGCGGTGCCGTAAAGGGTAAGCAGTTCTATGGCACGGCCCCCGCTGTTGCGGACAATGGCCCCGACGATGTTGGTCAGGGGCGCTTGTTGCCGACTACATCTGTTGACCAATATGCTGCGACACTTGCCACTTGGTTCGGCGTTTCGAACGGCGAACTCAGCACAGTCCTGCCCAATATCGGCAATTATAATCCGTCATCTTGGAACTTGGGATTCGTTTGAGGCATGGTGGGCGCGGCAGGGATTGAACCTGCGACCCCACCCGTGTGAAGGGTGTGCTCTACCACTGAGCTACGCGCCCGACATTGAATGCCGGCCAGAAATGCGAAAGGCGGCAATGACGCCGCCTGTCGCTTGAATTTTCCTAACCGCCTAAGCGACGCTTTGTAAAGTCCTGAGCGTGCCGAAGGATTAGTTGACGGAATCCTTGAGCGCCTTGCCTGGACGGAATTTTGGCTGGCTCGATGCTTTGATCGCCATCGGCTCGCCTGTGCGTGGATTACGACCCGTCGACGCCTTGCGTCGCGTTACCGAAAAACTGCCAAAGCCAACCAAGCGCACTTCGCCGCCTTTTTTCAGTGCATGTGAAATTGTATCAAACACGGCTTCTACAGCTTTGGACGCATCGCCTTTGCTCAGGCCTGCAACATTGGCGACTTCGCCGATCAAATCCTGCTTATTCATACCCTGGATACCCCCTCGGAATCATGGTGAATGACGGAATCACTCTGTAATTAGTGTTGTAGTAATGCGCCGACGGGCCGACTTGTCAAAATAAAAGCGTCATAAACCAGCGATTGGTCGCAAACGTGCCGTTTCGAGACGTCCTTTTCGTTAGTGCCGTAACGTTTCTTCGGGCGCTGTAGCGACCATTGGTGGTTGTGCCGCCAATTCGTCCGCCTCGGTCCATTCGATGGCCGTCAATGGCTCGGTCAGCGCAAGGGCCAGCACTTCATCGACATGTCGAACGGGAATGATTTTCAACCCGTCGCGAATATTCGCCGGGATTTCAGCCAAATCTTTCTCGTTCTCGTGCGGAATCAGAACGGTCGTAATCCCCCCGCGCAACGCCGCCAGTAGTTTTTCTTTCAAACCACCAATCGGCAACACCCGGCCCCGGAGCGTAACTTCGCCCGTCATCGCGACATCACGGCGCACTGCAACACCTGTCAGCGTGGAAACCATCGCCGTCACCATGCCAACGCCTGCAGAAGGTCCATCCTTGGGCACAGCACCTTCAGGCAAATGGATATGGATATCTTTACGCGCAAACAGGCTTGGTTTGATTCCGTAAGATGGTGCGCGCGCCTTCACATAACTCAACGCTGCCTGAATCGACTCGCTCATCACATCGCCAAGCTTACCCGTCGAGCGCACCATCCCCTTGCCCTGCACCGTAACCGCTTCGATGGTCAGCAATTCACCGCCGACTTCAGTCCATGCGAGGCCTGTCACTGCACCAATCTGGTTTTCTTCCTCGCCAAGCCCATGCCGATATTTCTGAACACCCGCAAATTCATGCAGGTTCTCGGGCGTAACGACGACCCCTGTGACTTTCTTCTCAAGGATCTGCCGCAAGACCTTACGCGCCAGCTTTGCGATCTCGCGCTCGAGCGTGCGAACACCAGCTTCGCGTGTATATTGCTGGATCAGCGTGCGCAGCCCCTCGTCGGTTAGAACAAACTCTGTCGGCTTCAGCCCATGCGCTTCAATCTGCTTGTCGATCAAATGCCGCTTGGCAATCTCGACCTTTTCGTCTTCGGTATAGCCCTCAAGCCGGATGATCTCCATCCGGTCTAGCAACGCCTGGGGCAGATTTAGCGTATTCGCCGTTGTAACAAACATGACGTCGGACAGGTCTATATCGACTTCGAGATAATGGTCCTGAAACTTACCATTTTGTTCTGGGTCAAGCACCTCTAGCAGCGCTGACGCCGGATCACCGCGGAAATCCTGCCCCAGCTTGTCGATTTCATCGAGCAGGAACAGCGGGTTGCTCGTTCCTGCTTTTTTAAGGTTCGAGACGATCTTGCCCGGCAACGAACCGATATAGGTCCGACGATGCCCACGAATTTCGGCTTCGTCACGCACCCCGCCCAGCGACTGACGGATAAACTCGCGCCCCGTCGCCTTGGCAATGCTCTTACCCAGCGACGTCTTGCCGACGCCGGGCGGTCCAACAAGGCACAGGATCGGACCTTTCAGCTTGTTGGTTCGAGCCTGCACCGCCAGATATTCGACAATGCGATCCTTGACCTTGTCGAGTGCATAATGATCGTCATCAAGCACGGCCTGCGCCGCGACCAGATCGCGCTTCAACTTAGACTTTTTGCCCCACGGCAGCCCCAACAGGATGTCGAGATAATTACGCACAACGGTCGACTCTGCCGACATCGGCGCCATCGTTTTCAGCTTTTTCAGTTCGGTCGTTGCCTTGGTCTTGGCTTCTTTCGACAGCTTGAGCTTGGCGATCTTGGCGGCATATTCGGCAACTTCGTCGCCTTCGCCGTCCTCGCCTTCGTTACCCAGCTCGCGCTGGATCGCTTTCAACTGCTCGTTCAAGTAATATTCGCGTTGGGTCTTCTCCATCTGCCGTTTCACACGGCTGCGAATTTTCTTTTCAACCTGCAAAACGCCAAGCTCGCCTTCCATGAAGGCAAACACCATTTCGAGCCGCTTGCCCGGATCAGCCTCCGCCAGTAGCGCCTGTTTGTCGGCCACCTTGACCGAAATATTAGCCGCTACCGCATCAGCCAACCGCGCCGGATCATCAATGTCCGATAATTGCATCGACGTTTCGGCAGGCAGCTTCTTGTTGAGTTTGGCATAATTTTCGAACTGATCGACGACGGATCGCATCAGCGCTTCTGTTTCGTTGCCAGCCGCTTCGATGGCTTCAACCTCATCAACTGTTGCCGTCAAATGATCGCCTTCGCCTTCAAGCGATGTGAGCGTCGCGCGCCGTTGCCCTTCAACCAGCACGCGCACGGTGCCGTCGGGTAGCTTCAACAATTGCATGACAGTTGCAATGACACCCAAATCATACAGGTCATCGCGGCCCGGGTCGTCCTGCGCAGGGTCCAACTGTGCAACGAGAAAAATCTCTTTATCCGCCGCCATCGCGGCTTCAAGCGCGGACACTGATTTGTCGCGGCCAACAAACAGGGGAACAATCATCTGTGGAAACACAACAATGTCGCGCAGCGGGAGAACGGGGTATGTAATACTCATTACCAGTATATGGTGGAGGGGTGACGCAGGCGCAAGGTGACCGCGCGTGTCTCTCGATCTAACGCCCCGCCAGTGCCATGGATTGCGCCATTCCGGCCCGTGCTTTGGAAAACCGTAGCATGGTGCCAGCAGCTATTTCGAGCAGCCCGCCTACGCCGCGTCGCCCACAGCTTCCTTCTTCGCATAGACGCGCACTGGCTCTTTCGTCCCCGCAACCACATCCTTGTCGATCATCACTTCGTCGACACCGTCCATACCTGGCAGGTCGAACATCGTGTCGAGCAGGATACTTTCAAGAATCGACCTCAGCCCGCGCGCGCCGGTTTTGCGTTCGATACCTTTTTTGGCAATCGCGACCAACGCTTCGTCAGTAAAGCCGAGATCGACATCTTCCATCTCGAACAGCTTGCGATATTGCTTAACCAGCGCATTCTTCGGCTCCGTCAAAATCTTGACCAGCGCTTCGGTATCCAGATCCTCGAGCGTCGCCACTACCGGCAAACGACCGACAAATTCAGGGATCAACCCAAATTTCAACAGATCTTCAGGTTCGCAGCTTTGCAGAATGGCACCTGTGCGGCGATCATCCGGTCCCGCGACATGCGCACCAAAACCAATGCTCTTGCCCTGCAACCGGTCGCCGATAATCTTCTCAAGGCCCGAAAATGCCCCGCCACAGATAAACAGGATGTTTGTCGTGTCGACCTGCAAAAACTCTTGCTGCGGATGCTTGCGCCCGCCCTGCGGCGGCACACTCGCGGTCGTGCCTTCCATCAGCTTAAGCAGCGCCTGCTGCACGCCTTCGCCCGAAACATCGCGCGTGATCGAGGGATTTTCAGCCTTGCGCGAAATCTTGTCGATTTCGTCGATATACACGATCCCGCGCTGCGCCCGCTCGACATTGTAATCTGACGCCTGAAGCAGCTTCAAAATGATATTTTCGACATCCTCGCCGACATAACCCGCTTCGGTCAGCGTCGTCGCATCGGCCATTGTGAACGGCACGTCGAGGATGCGCGCCAGCGTTTGCGCCAGCAACGTCTTTCCGCAGCCCGTTGGCCCGACCAGCAAGATATTCGACTTGGCCAGCTCGACATCGGCACCCTTGGCACCATGGTTCAGGCGCTTGTAATGGTTATGCACCGCAACCGACAGGACACGCTTCGCCTTTTTCTGGCCGATGACGTAATCATCCAGCACATCGCAGATTTCCTGCGGCGTCGGCACGCCCCCGTCTTTCTTGCTGACGAGTGACGATTTAGTTTCCTCGCGGATGATGTCATTGCACAGGTCAACGCATTCATCGCAGATGAACACAGTTGGTCCCGCAATCAGTTTGCGAACCTCATGCTGCGACTTGCCGCAGAAAGAACAATAAAGCGTGCTCTTCGAATCGCTGCCGCTAAGCTTCGTCATTCGCGCCTTCCATACGGGCCGTTGCCCGGGGCCATGTTACCGTTTCATTTCTAACGGGCAATGCTGAATATGTCGTGACTATTATTCCTCGGTGACGACAGGCCGCTTGTCCATGACTTCGTCGACCAGCCCAAACGCCTTGGCTTCATCGGCTTCAAGGAACATGTCGCGGTCCATCGCCGTTTCGATCGCTTCAATCGTCTTGCCGGTATATTTGGCATAGAGCGTGTTCAACCGGTGACGCATGCGCAG
>JAYTWA010000367.1:0-3339 GCA_043743675.1 Sphingomonadales bacterium | reverse complement strand
TCCTGACGTTCGATGACATTACTCAGCAACTGCTCGACCAGCGACGTGCCGCATGGTCTGATGTGGCAAGGCGGATTGCGCACGAGATCAAGAACCCGCTAACGCCGATCCAGCTCGCTGCCGAACGGTTGAAGCGGCGCTATGCTAGTGAAATCACGTCGGATCCGGCGACATTCGTACGGCTAACTGATACGATTGTTCGACAAGTTGGCGATTTGCGGCGTATGGTTGACGAGTTTTCGTCCTTTGCACGGATGCCAAAGCCCGTGTTTCGCGAGGAATATCTTGTCGACATCGCGCGACAGGCGCTGTTCCTGCATGAAGTCGCGCATCCAAACATTAAGTTCACGCTGGATGCGCCCGAAACACCACTCTTGATGATCTGTGACCGTCGACAACTTGGGCAAGCGCTGACCAACATTGTCAAAAACGCTGTCGAGGCAATTGCCCAACTGCCCGAAGGCGAAAAGTCGACAGGCACTGTTGCAATTACGATCAGCAAATCGCCCGACGGTCCGGTGTGTATCGAGATTGCCGACAGTGGTGTCGGGCTTCCCGCCGAGCGCGATCGTCTCGTCGAGCCTTATATGACGACGCGGGCGCGCGGCACAGGATTGGGCCTCGCGATCGTCAAGAAAATCATTGAGGAACATCTGGGCACAATGGCGTTTTCGGACCGCAATCAGGGGGGCACGATTGTCAGCCTGTGGTTTGATCCCGCCCTGCTCACGCCCCTTGCCGGGGATCATCACGAACCGGTTGACGAGCCGGTCCCCGCGGATTTAACCCGGATAGGAAATAGCTGATGGCGCTCGACATTCTCGTCGTCGACGATGAACGTGACATTTGCGATTTGGTGGCCGGCGTTCTTGAAGACGAAGGCTACACCGCACGTACGGCGGCGAATAGTGATGCCGCGCTGGCTGCGATTGCCGAGCGCCGCCCGAGCCTTGTTCTGCTTGATGTATGGCTTCAGGGATCGCGGCTCGACGGGCTAGATCTACTCGATGTGCTGAAGGCAAACGATCCGTCGCTGCCCGTTCTAGTCATCTCAGGCCATGGCAACATCGACACAGCAGTCACGGCGATCCGGCGCGGGGCGGTTGATTTTATCGAAAAGCCGTTTGAGGCCGAACGATTGGTCCTGCTGGTCGAAAGAGCAACCGAAACACAGCGTTTGCGTCGCGAGAATGAGGTTTTGAAAGCACGCAGCGGCGGCGATGACGAACTGAACGGCGTTTCGGGCACGATCAATGCGGTTCGCGCCACACTGAAGCGTGTTGCCGGCACAGGAAGCCGTGTGCTCATTACCGGCCCCGCTGGCGTCGGCAAGGAAGTGGCCGCGCGCTTGCTTCATAATTGGTCAAACCGCGCCCCTGCACCGTTTATCGTCGTAAGCGCAGCGCGCATGGAGCCAGAGCGGGTTGAGGAAGAGTTGTTTGGCGTGGAGGAGGGGAGTGACGTCGTTCGCCCCGGCCTGCTCGAGCAAGCGCATGGCGGGACACTTTTCCTAGATGAGATTGCCGACATGCCGGTGACGGCACAGGCCAAAATCCTCCGCGTTCTAACCGAACAGAGTTTCGTCCGCGTCGGCGGATCGCGTACAGTGCGCGTCGATGTTCGTGTTGTTTCGGCGACGTCGCGTATCTTAGCAGATGAAATTTCTGCGGGTCGATTCCGTGAAGATTTATACTACCGGCTGAATGTCGTGCCAGTGCACCTGCCGCCGCTCGCGGATCGGCGCGAAGATATTCCCCCGCTCGTCGAACATTTCCTCGCGCGTTATGCCGCCGAGCGCCGCGTCAGCACCCCCGAGATCGCGCCCGATGCGATGGCCGCACTGCAAGCCTATGACTGGCCCGGCAACGTCCGCCAGCTCCGCAATATTGTCGAGCGGACAATGATTCTTGCACCGGGTGACAGGCTTGCAAGGATCGATGTCGATTTGCTGCCGCCCGAAGTGCACGGTGAACCGGTTGTTGGTCACGGCCAAAGCAACAGCGCGGTAATGGGCGCGCCTTTGCGAGAAGCCCGCGAAACATTCGAGCGTGAATATCTTCGCGTTCAAATACGCCGTTTTTCAGGGAACATTTCACGCACTGCGAGCTTTATCGGCATGGAGCGATCCGCGCTTCACCGGAAACTGAAAATACTTGGGATCACTGACATTAAGGAAGGTGACGAGTAAGCCTTTCGCATGTGCCAGTTTCAGAGTATCCAGCCATATTGCCGCAGAAGCGGTTAAACCAGCGGATCTACGTGTCCGCCAAAACCAAAAGGCAAAGCCATGGCAGACAAGCCCAATAACCTACAGGATTTGTTCCTGAATTCGCTGCGTAAGGCGAAAACGCCAGTGACCATGTTCCTTGTGAAAGGCGTCAAGCTGCAGGGAATCATTACGTGGTTTGATAATTTTTCGGTTCTCCTTCGCCGCGACGGTCAATCGCAGTTGATTTATAAACATGCGATTTCAACCGTGATGCCAGCCAACCCGCTCGACCTCGCGCCAGTTGCCGCTGCGTTCGCAGAAGATACGAGCAAGCCCAAACAATTGCAGGATATTTTCCTGACGGCTGTGCGGCGTCAGAACAACCCCGTGACGATGTTCCTCGTCAATGGGGTCATGCTACAGGGCGAAATCGCGGCATATGACTTGTTTTGCATGTTGCTTCAGCGCGACGGCATGGTGCAGCTGGTTTACAAACATGCCGTGTCCACTGTGCAGCCCGCGCATCCGCTCAACCTCGCCGAAGAAGGCACGGATGATGAGGACTAACCCCGCGCTTTGAGTGGTTTTGAACTTCAGCGCGAAGAAGGTCTGAGCCGCGGGGCGAGGGCGGTGGTCGTGTATCCCGATCAGCGCAAGGGCGGCGCGCGGGGCGTTCACGCGCGCCTCGCCGAAGCATCGGGCCTTGCCGAAGCAATCGGTATTGACGTGGTGGACAGCGCCGCGCCGCATGTTCGCGCGCCAAAAGCGTCGACTTTGTTTGGCAGTGGCCAGATCGAGGCCATTACGGCGCGATTACGCGCGCATGATGCCGAATTGCTGATTGTCGATGGTGCGCTCACGCCGATCCAGCAGCGCAATCTCGAAACCGAAACCAAGGCGAAGGTTATCGACAGGACTGGCTTGATACTCGAAATCTTTGGTGAACGCGCCGCGAGTGCCGAGGGGCGGTTACAAGTTGAACTCGCACATCTCGATTATCAGGCGGGGCGTCTGGTGCGCAGCTGGACCCATCTTGAGCGCCAGCGCGGCGGCTTTGGCTTTCTTGGTGGTCCCGGTGAAACTCAGATCGAGGCCGACCGCCGCCTAATCCGTGACCGCATGGCAAAACT
>JAYTWA010000366.1:0-6822 GCA_043743675.1 Sphingomonadales bacterium | reverse complement strand
TCCCACGGGCAAAACCCCCAGCGCACGCCATTCGGCCATCGTCATCCACCGGCTATGGCGATTGTGGACACGTGGACAGCGCGGGCTGACGGTGCGGTTTACAATCGCGGCGCGATTCAATGATGGTGCAACACGGACGGCGACACCCCAGGGCTGATTGGGCTTCCATCCAGCGGACACAAAATAATTGGCAATCGACGCGAGCGCATCAGCCTCATTGCGCCAGATGTCGATCCTGCCATCGCCGTCGCCGTCGCGGGCAAGGCGGAGATACATTGAAGGTAGGAATTGCGGATACCCAGTCGCCCCTGCCCAGCTTCCCTGAATCGCTTCCCTCGGAATGCCGCTATCGATAATTTTCAGCGACGCAATAAACTCAGCTTCGAACAATGCGCGCCGCCGTCCCTCATAAGCCAGCGTCGCGAGCGAGCGCGGCAGGTCGAAATTGCCGGTAAACGCGCCATAATTGGTCTCGTTGCCATAAATCGAAACCATAATTCCTTCGGGAACACCCGTTTCCCGCTCGACGCGCCCGAGCAATGGACGCAGCGACGCAAATTTCGCTTGCCCGCGGTTGATTCGGGCGGTGTCGACATGCCGCGCACGATAGGGGGCAAACTGCGGAATGACATTGGGGTCAGATCCCGGCTGTGCCCGGTCAAGTTCCACAACACGCGGATTGAAAGTAAGCGTCGGGATAATCGTATCAACAGTTGCGCGACTAACTCCTTGCGCAATCGCTTGTCGTCCTAAACTGGACACATAAGCAGCAAAACCACTCTCATCCTGTGCCTCGGCACGGCCGCCACCCAATCCTGACAATGGCGACAAAATCGCCAACGCCAACACCCCAAAGATTATTGCCCCGCGCATCATTACACAGTGGCACAGTATGTCACAGACGGGAATTCCTTTTGTCGCAACCCTTGCACGCCTGCCCGCGTCACCGCTAAGGGCTTCTTAGCATTGGACAGGTGGCCGAGTGGTTTAAGGCAACGGTCTTGAAAACCGTCGTGGGTGGAAGCTCACCGTGGGTTCGAATCCCACCCTGTCCGCCAGGTACCAATCGATCCGTGCTTTCATTTTGCAATGAACCATGTTTCATTACGGTTATGAAAAATTTATCGCTGATAGCGCTCGCCTTCCTGTCCAACCCCGCTTTTGCGGCGACAGAAAAATTCACTGTCATCACCGGCGGCAAAAATGTCGGTCATGTGAATGCCGATACGACCGGCAATAAGACCACGATTGATTTCGACATCAAGAACAACGGTCGCGGCCCATCAAGCGCTGAAACAATCACCGTTGATCTCCAAGGTCTGCCAACTTCGTGGGCAATCACCGGTGCGACCACCTTTGGCAGCAAAGTGTCCGAGAGCTTTGCGAGAAAAGGAAACAGCGCGTCGTGGACTGATGCGACCGGCCCCGGCAAAGCGACGGTCAAAGCCCCAAATCTCTACATTGGCCAGTCCGTCAGTCCGTGGGCGATCGGGCTTTATGCCCGCGCAATCCTGAAACAACCCAAGCCCGAAATCGCGGCGCTTCCCGGTGGGACGTTGCGACTTGAAAAAGGGGCAAGTTTCACCGTCGGAACGGGCGCAAATGCGATCTCCGTCACGCGCTACGATATTTTCGGCATTGACCTTAGCCCCTCGACAATCCTCCTTGACGCCAAGGGCGATCTTTTTGCCAATGTGAATCCGAGCAGCGTCGTTGTCCGTGCGGGGTATGAAAGCGAAGAAAAGCGCCTGCGCGATATGGCCGCGACGTGGGAGACCGAGCGGTTTGTCAGCATCGAAAAGCGCGTTGCCCACCGTTATGGCGCGCCAATCCGCATTCGCAACGTCCGCATTTTCGACCCTGCGACATCGAAACTGACGGCGCCCATGTCAGTCGTGGTCAACGGCAAAATCATCGCAAGTATTGAGCCACTCGACAACCCCGAAACACCCGGTGAAGTCACCATCGAGGGTGCAGGCGGAACACTGATCGCAGGGATGACCGAAATGCACGGCCATCTTGGGCAGGAGGATGCGCTGCTCAACGTCATTGCCGGCGTCACGACCGTTCGTGACATGGGTAATGATAATGCTGTCCTCGACGAGCTGATCGCCAAAATGGATGCCGGAACAATCGGTGGCCCGCGCGTCGTGCGCAGCGGCTTTATCGAAGGCAAATCGCCGTTCAGCGCGAATAACGGCTTCGTTGTCGACAGCGAAGCCAAGGCGCTCGACGCCGTTCGCTGGTATGGTGCACGCGGTTACTGGCAGATCAAGATTTATAACAGCATGAACCCCGCTTGGGTGCCTGCGATGGTCGCCGAAGCCCACCGTCTGGGCATGCGCGTGGCGGGCCACGTCCCGGCCTTCTCAACTGCCGATGCCATGATGGCGGCGGGTTATGACGAGATGACTCACATCAACCAGTTCATGCTGGGCTGGGTCATCAAACCGACCGAGGACACGCGCACATTATTCCGTCTGACGGCGCTCAAACGGCTCCCCGGTCTCGACCTTAACAGCGCGCCGGTTCAAACGACGATCAATACGATAGCGACCAAGCACCTCGCAATCGATCCAACCATCGGCATTCACGAAAACCTGTTGCTCAACCGCGACGGTAAAATCCCGCCGGGCATGACCGATTATTTCGATCATATGCCAATCGGCACCCGCCGTGACGCAATGAAGGGCTGGATTGACGTATCTGCGCCCGGTGATGATGTTGCCTATCGCGGCGGCTATGACAAAATCCTCGCGACGGTGCGCATCCTGCATGATCGCGGCGTGTTCATCGTGCCCGGCACTGACACCGGGGGTGCGTTAACCTATCACCGCGAACTCGAACTACTTCAGACGATTGGCATGACGGCGCCCGAAGTGCTCAAGCGCGCGACCTTCGACATGGCGCAATATCTGGGTGAAGATCAGCGGCGTGGGTCGATTGCGAAAGGCAAACTTGCCGATTTCTTCCTTGTCCCCGGTGACCCGACCAAAGAACTCAAAGCGATCAAAACAATCAGCATGGTTGTGAAGGACGGCACCGTTTATTTCCCAAGCGAAGTCTATCCCGAATTCGGTATTCGTCCGTTCACAAGTGTGCCGAAAGTGACAACGCCACGCCTTCCGTAACGTCATAATCCGGCCTCTTGCGCGGGCGTTTGCTTGCGCTAAGACCCTGTGCATGACACTTCCCGCCATACTCCAGAACCTTCGGCTCCCCGTAATTGGCTCGCCGCTTTTCATCGTTTCCGGCCCTGATCTGGTTATTGCACAATGCAAAGCAGGGATTGTCGGATCCTTCCCCGCGCTGAATGCCCGGCCACAGGGTTTGCTCGACGAATGGCTCCACCGCATCACCGAGGAATTGTCGCAGCACAACCGCGACAATCCTGATCGTCCCGCTGCGCCTTATGCTGTCAATCAAATCGTGCATAAATCAAATGACCGGCTCGAAGCCGACCTCGCGACCTGTGCCAAATGGCAGGTGCCGATTACGATTACATCACTCGGCGCGCGCGAAGATTTGAATGCTGCAGTCCACAGCTGGGGCGGGATTGTCCTGCACGATGTCATCAACGATAAATTCTCGCGCAAAGCGATCGAGAAGGGTGCCGACGGCCTCATCCCTGTCGCCGCTGGTGCGGGCGGCCATGCCGGTGTTCAATCCCCCTTTGCTTTGATCAGCGAAATTCGCCAGTGGTTCGACGGCCCTGTTGCGCTGTCGGGTGCGATTGCCAACGGTCATTCAATCCTCGCCGCACAAGCCTGTGGCGCAGACCTCGCCTATATCGGTTCCGCCTTTATCGCGACCGCCGAAGCCAATGCAGACACCGGATACAAACAAGGCATTGTCGAAGGTCGCGCGCAGGATATTGTCTATTCGGACTTGTTCACTGGCGTTCATGGCAATTACCTGCGCGGTTCCATCGAAGCTGCTGGGCTTGATCCCGACAATCTGCCGAAGGGCGAATATAAGACCATGAACTTCGGTCAGAGCGACAATACACCGGCAAAGGCATGGCGCGACATATGGGGTTCGGGTCAGGGCATTGGTTCGGTCACCGAAGTTGAAACCGTTGCTGACCGCGTTGACCGGCTTGAACGCGAATATCGCCAAGCCAAGGAAGAACTGGCCGCAAAGGTCAAATAGCGATGAATATCAGCCGCCTCTTACTGATCGGTGCCGCGGTCCTCGCAACGGCAGTCGTTGGTGTGACAACGCTTCGACCCAAGACCGAGCCTGCCGCCCCTGTCGCAACGGGACTACCTCCCCAGCAGGACATCAACCAGATGATTGCTGGCATCGAAGCCAAACTAAAAACCAATCCTGACGACGCAGCAAGCTGGCGGATGCTCGGCACTGCCTTTTTCGAGATCCAGCGTTTCGCCGAAAGCGCGACCGCCTATAAACGCGCAGCTCAATTGACACCTGCCAGCGCTGAAGCTTGGTCGAGCCTTGGCGAGGCGCTGGTAATGGCGGGCAAAGGCTCTGTTCCTTCCGATGCCAAAACCGCGTTCACAACCGCTCTGGCCCGTGACGCAAAAGACGTTCGCGCGCGCTATTTTCTAGCCGTCGCAAAAGACATTGCCGGTGACCACAAGGGTGCAATCAACGACTGGATAGCACTGTTGAAAGACTCACCGCCCAATGCCCCTTGGCAAGCCGATGTTCGTGGGTTGATCACAGAAGTTGGCGCCAAGCAAAAGATCGACGTGACGGCACGCCTCGCTGCAATCCCCGGACCGCCCGCCCCTCCTTCGCCGGATGCGCAAAATGCGATGATTGCATCGATGGTTGACGGTCTCGCTAAAAAACTTGCTGGAAATCCCAAGGACGTCGATGGCTGGGTCATGCTGATCCGGAGTTACACTGCGCTCGGGCGCAAAGCGGACGCGAATACAGCATTGAAAACCGCCATTGCTGCTAATCCCAACAGTGCGGTGCAATTGAATGCTGCCGGAACGCCACCACCGCCAAATTAAGCAGTTGAGATTGCAATTTGCGTGTCTTTCCCACAATGCACCGGGACTATGGCAACGAAATGGACTCCCGCCAGCTGGACCGCGCACGAAGCGCGTCAGCTTCCGACTTACGCCGACAAGGCAGCGCTGGACCGTGCAACCACGACACTCGGCAGCTTTCCGCCGCTGGTTTTTGCTGGCGAAGCGCGCGACCTGACCGGCGAACTCGCGCGCGTTGCAAAAGGCGAAGCGTTCCTGCTTCAAGGGGGCGATTGCGCAGAAAGTTTTGCCGAATTCCACCCGAACAACATCCGCGACACCTTCCGCGTCCTGCTTCAGATGGCGGTCGTCCTGACCTTTGCCTCAAAGCTGCCCACTGTAAAACTCGGGCGCATGGCAGGTCAGTTCGCCAAACCGCGCAGTTCGGATACCGAAACCATCGATGGCGTCGAGTTGCCCAGCTATCGCGGCGACATCATTAACGACATTGCGTTCGAAGCCGAAGGCCGCGCGCCCGATCCACAGCGCATGGTGCAAAGCTATAACCAGTCCGCCGCGACACTGAACTTACTTCGAGCTTTCTCCGGCGGCGGCTACGCGAACCTGCATCAGGTGCACGCCTGGACACATGATTTCATGGGCCGCAGCCCCTGGACAAAGCAATATCGCGATGTCGCCGACCGCATCGGCGAAGCGCTTGATTTCATGAACGCCTGCGGGATCAATCCTGATACCGTGCCGCAGTTGAAAGGCACGCAGTTCTACACCAGTCACGAAGCGCTGCTGCTCCCTTATGAGCAAGCATTGACGCGGCAGGATTCGCTGACCGGCGACTGGTATGACACCAGCGCACACATGCTCTGGATCGGTGATCGCACGCGCTTCGAAGGGTCGGCGCATGTCGAATTCCTGCGCGGGATTGGCAACCCCATCGGCGTCAAAGTCGGGCCAAGCCTGACACCCGATGTGCTTCTTCGCCTGCTCGACACGTTGAACCCTGCGCGGACGCCGGGGCGCATCACGCTCATCACGCGCTATGGCCATGACAAGATCGAGACCGGCCTCCCCGCGCTCGTCCGCTCGGTAAAGCGCGAAGGCCATCCGGTCATCTGGTCATGCGATCCGATGCACGGCAATGTCATCAAGGCGGGGAATACCGGCTATAAAACCCGCCCGTTTGAGCGTATTCTTGCCGAAACACGCGGTTTCTTTGCCGTGCACCGCGCCGAAGGGACTTATGGCGGCGGCATTCATATCGAAATGACCGGCCAAAATGTCACTGAATGCACTGGCGGTGCCGTCGATGTGACCGAACTCAGCCTCGGCGATCGGTACCACACGCATTGCGATCCACGGTTGAATGCGGCGCAGTCGTTAGAACTCGCGTTCTTACTGGCTGAAATGCTCAATGCTGAGTTGAAAGATCGTCGCGCAGCCGCTTAACAGTGGCCCAATCGATGAACTTCGCATGACGCAATCGTATGCACGTTGCATCGCTCTGCATCGCCGCTATGGAAGCGACGCTACGGCAACAAGGGGTGCACATGCCGATTCCGTTTGAGACTCTGATCCTGTTTGGCGCGACTGGCGATCTTGCGCAGCGGATGCTGTTTCCGTCGCTCTATAATCTCGATTGCGATGGGTTGCTGCCCAAAGGATTTCGCGTGATTGGCGCGGCACGGTCCGACTTGGCGCGTGATGCTTTTCAGGCGCAAGTGCTGAAGTCGCTCGAACCGCTGGAACTTTTCGATGCCGCAAAGGGTAAGGCATTCGTCGAGCGCATCGATTATTGCCGCGTTTCCGCCGATACGCCCGAAGATTTCGGTTGCCTCGCCAGCAAAGTTGCAGGCGCCAAGGC